>JALWNF010000248.1 GCA_026995985.1 Campylobacteraceae bacterium | reverse complement strand
TCTTTTTTTATGGTGAAAATTATTTTTTTTGTTTTTTGGGTGGGGTTTGTTTGGATGAATTAGGGAAATTGTGTGTTGTTGGGAATCTCATCGGATTTACCTAGTTATTAAATAGGGAGATAAACTTGCGTAAATTATTAATCTTTATTGGTCTACTCTTTTTGAATAATTTAAATTTATTAGCTAAAGACTACAACTATATACAAAATAGCTTATTGGTTTCAAATAAGCTTACATTAACATTTAGAGACAATATCAAAAATGTAAAGTATTTTACTATTAAAAAAAATGGAGTTATTAAATATGTCTATGACATAAAAAATGCTCATCTTTTATCAGGAAAGACTATTAAAAATTTTAAAGCATATGGTGTAAAGGCACTTAGAATAGGACAGTTTAATAAAAGTACTTTAAGGGTTGTTGTTGAGTCAAAATATCTTTTATCAAAGAGATATAGAGTAAAAAATAGAACATTGACAATCTATCTATCATCACATAAGACAAAGTTGTTAGTAAAAAAATCTAAACTAAAAAATAGACCACATAAAAAGAAAAAGTACTATTATAATAAAAAACGACATCAAAAACTTATTATTTTAGATGCAGGTCATGGAGGACGAGACATAGGGGCATCAAATAGAAATGTTGTAGAGAAAGATTTAACATTAAGTATGACACGAAAATTAAGAGATATACTTAAAAAGATGGGCTATAGGGTTCGTATGACACGCTCAATAGATAAAACCGTGCGGTTAAAAGAGCGTACTGACTATGCCAACAGATATAAAGGTGATATTTTTATATCTATTCATGTCAATGCTGCTCCTAAAAAACGTACACCAAATGTACGATATGAGGGAATTACTGTTTTTTATCTCTCAACAAAAAATATAAAAAAACGGCTTAGAAAGAGACGAACATATTATAAAAGCAAAAAACGCTATAGTGAAAAAGCAGCACAACAGATGATTGGCAAGTGGAAGAGTAGACACTCTAAACGTTTAGCTATAGAGGTTAAAAAGAATATCTTTAGAAATCTTCGTAAATATTATAGTGTCAATGATAAAGGGATAAAACGTCAAGGCTTTTGGGTACTTTTAGCAACAACAATGCCCTCTATTTTGGTGGAGACAGGTTATATAAGCCATAGAAAAGATTTAAAACATCTACAAAATCCAAACTATCAACGACGTTTAGTTGAGGGGATTGCTAAAGGTGTAAACAGTTACTTTGGACTATAATTCGGCTCTATTTTATATAAGGAACTATTTACATTGGAAAATACTATTAAGACTCAAAAATTTATCTTAAAACTCTTCCCTGAAATCATGGTCAAAGGCTCATCAGCCAAAAGAGAGATGGTAGGACAACTCTATAACAATCTTCTAAAGCTTATGGGAGATATTCATAAAGATATAGCTGTAAAAAAATTTTCAGATAAAATAGAGGTTGTTGCTCCTATTGAGGTAGTAGAGAGAGTAAGAACACGTCTTTTGCAGACACCTGGAATAGAGCAGGTTCTCGAAGCATTGCAGTTTGACAATATGACAAGCTTAGATGCCATTAAATCAAAAGTGTGTGACATATCTGCTAAAGAGATAGAGGGGAAAACCTTTGTTGTCAGAGCAAAACGTACAGGCTCACATGAGTTTAACTCTTCTGAGATGGAGCGTGTTATTGGAGGCTACACTCTAGCACACTCAAATGCCAAAGGGGTTGACCTACACAATCCAGATGTAACTATAAGAATAGAGCTTATTAACAATCAACTCAATATCATTACCGACAGACACAAAGGTCTAGGTGGCTACCCAATAGGAACACAAGGGGAGATACTCTCTTTAATCTCAGGTGGCTTTGACTCAACTGTGGCTTCTTACTTAACTATGAAAAGAGGTATTAAGACACACTTTATCTTCTTTAATCTTGGTGGAATTGCTCATGAGATAGGTGTTAAGCAGGTCTCTTTCTATCTTTGGAACAAGTTTGAGGCTTCTCATCGTGTTAAGATAGTCTCTGTTCCTTTCGATGAGGTTTTAACTGAAATTTTCCGTTCAACTCCAGAGAGTTATATGGGAGTAACCCTAAAGCGTCTAATGCTTATGGCTTCTGAGAAGATAGCAAAAGAGATGCAAATAGATGCCCTAGT
>JALWNF010000247.1 GCA_026995985.1 Campylobacteraceae bacterium | reverse complement strand
TCCTTGCAGACGTTCCAGCGTTTCTTTGATTTGTTTTTGAATTTCTTCTTCAGAAACTTCTTTTTTCTCAACCGGTTTTTTATAACCACCCTTTTTACTTCTTTGATCTTTTTGGAACCCTTGATTTTTTGAAGCGGGAATGCGTTTACGTTTGCGTTTACGCTTCTTCTTTTCTTCGGTTGATGCCGCTTCTTTTTTCTTAGGTTTTTTCTCAAACTGGCTCAAATCAATTTTTTCTCCGGTAGTTTTGACTCCTTTGAGTTTTTGGTATTGAGTTTTTATTTCAGTCGGTTCCTTTATGGTTTCAACTTCAGGTTTTTCGGGTGTTTTTTCAACAGTTTTAGATTCTGCTTTCGGTTTATTGGTTGCGGCTTTAGTAATTTTTTTAGTAACATGCTTTTCCGGTTTGGGTTCAGCATCTTTCGGTTTTTCCTTAGCTATTGGAGACTCAGGTTTTGTATCAGCTTCTTTTACTGTTTTTTCAGGTTCCGGTTCATTTACTTCCGTAGTTTGGATTTCCGAGGTTTCTAACTCAATTTTTTCTGTTTTTTCAACTGCCGGTTTTTCAGGTTCAGATTTAGACTTTTCACCTGTTAATTCTTCAACCTTACCGACTATTTTGGGACCGGATAATTTGACGCGCCCGGATATAATTTCTTCTTTGTGCGCTATGGCTTCCTCTTTTTCTTTTCGCAATTCAGCTTTCGCTTCTTCTTGCTCTTTTTTGATAGATGCCGACTTATCCTTAACACTTTTGTCCGATTGAAACTCTTGCAACAATAAGCCATAAGCTTCTTCTGAAATAGGTGTACGCGGTGTGGCTCGACCTATTTCAATATTTTTGTCTTTTAAAAAATCGGCAATGGTTTGCGCTCCGATATTAAATTCACGCATTACCTGTTTTATGGTAATCTTTTTTGCCATATGATGTAATTATTTTCTTTTTATAAATAAAATTCGTTTATTGTTGCGATTAGATATTTAATCTTCAAATTCTTCTTTCAAAATACGAATAACTTCATATATGGTTTCTTCCTCCAAATCAGTACGACGAATTAAATCATCCACATCGTTTGCCAGAACACTTTTGGCAGAATCTAAACCTATTTTTTTAAATTCTTGTATAATCCAATCGTCAATTTCATTTGCAAATTCGTCTAAATCGACATCTTCTTCATCTTGTTCTCGTTGTATTTCTATTTCATAACCGGTGATATCACTTGCCAAGCGAATATTTTGTCCGCGTTTACCAATAGCTTTTGATATTTCATCGGGTTTCATATAAACATAAGCAGTTTTTTTGCCCTCACTGTTTTCGCCCAATTCCAAGCGTTGTATTTGCACCGGACCTAAAGCACGTTGCAAAAACAATCTGTCATTGTCTGTGTAGTTGATAACATCGATATTTTCATTGCCTAATTCGCGTACAATACCGTGAATACGTGATCCGCGAACTCCTACACAAGCACCTACGGGATCAATACGATCATCATATGTATCAACCGCTACTTTGGCTTTTTCGCCGGGAATACGCGCTATGCGTTTGACCGTAATCAAACCGTCAAAAACTTCAGGAATTTCCTGTTCGAATAGTTTTTCTAAAAAGCGGTTATCGGTTCTTGACATAACCACAACCGGCTTATTACCTTTCATTTCAACCTTTTCTATAATACCTTTGACATTATCGCCTTTACGAAAACGGTCGGAAGGAATTTGGCGGTCACGCGGTAAAATCAGTTCGTTGCCTTCATCGTCAATCAAATAAACGGCATTAGGACGGACGTGATGTACTTCGGCAGTATATAATTCGCCTTCACGATCTTTAAAAAACTTATGTAAGTTGATGAAATCATACTCAGTTAAGCGATTTTCAAGATTTTGTTTTAAGGCAATAATAGCACGTCTTCCTAAATTAATCAGTTCAAACGGCTCATCTATTTCATCACCAACTTCAACATCCGGATCTATTTTTTTGGCATCTGATAAATGAATCTCTTGGTATTCATTAATAGGATATTTATCATCCGGTACAACGGTTCTGTATATCCAAATATCCAAATCACCACGATCGGGATTGATGATGATGTCAAAATTATCTTCATCCGGTTCACTTCCATCGCGTTTCTTTTTGATAATACCGTTTCTTTTACGCAA
>JALWNF010000246.1 GCA_026995985.1 Campylobacteraceae bacterium | reverse complement strand
AGTTTACACAGATAGATGTTGAGATGTCATTTTGTACCCAAGATGATGTCATAGAGGTAGCTGAAAAACTTATCTATAATATCTTTAAAAAGTGTGGTTTTGAGATTCCTAGTAAGTTTAGACGTATAGACTATATGGAAGCGATGGAGAAGTATGGTACAGACAAACCTGATATGCGTTATGACCTTGCTATGGTTGATGTAATTGATATCTTTGCACGTTGTAACAATGAGATTTTCTCAAATATTGCAAAAGATACAAAAGCAAACAGAATTAAAGCTCTTAAAGTTCCAAAAGGTGACAAGATTTTCTCAAAACGTCAAATGAAAAGCTTTGAGAGCTACGTTCGTAAATTTGGTGCAGCAGGTTTAGGGTACTTTCAGATGAAAGAAGATGGTCTCAAAGGACCACTTACTAAATTCTTTACAGAAGATGACCTTAAAGCTATTGTCAAGAGATGTGAACTAGAAGTTGGTGATGTAGTCTTCTTTGGTGCAGGAGCAAAAAAACTTGTTTGGGACTATATGGGGCGATTTAGAATCTATCTTGCTGAACTTATGGAGATTATTCCACAAGATAGGTTTGAGTTCTTGTGGGTAATGAACTTTCCTATGTTTGAGGTAGAAGATGGAAAGACAAAAGCGATGCACCACGCCTTTACTATGCCAGAGACTGATGAAAATGGTAAGCTTGTCTATGATGATATAGAAGATTTAAAATCTGTTGCTTATGATATTGTACTTAACGGTACAGAGCTTGGTGGTGGCTCAATCCGTATTCACAAAGAGGATTTACAAAAAGAGATTTTTAAACTTATGGGAATCTCAGATGAAGAGGCAAAAGAGAAATTTGGATTCTTACTAGAAGCATTTAAGTATGGAGCTCCTCCACATGGTGGCTTTGCTATAGGACTTGACAGACTTATTATGCTTATGACAGGTGCTAGTAGTATTAGAGAGGTTATTGCCTTCCCTAAAACACAAAAAGCACAATGTCTCTTAACTCAAGCTCCAAGCCCTGTTGAGCCAGAACAGCTTAATGAGCTTAGCCTAAGAGTTCGTAAACAGATAAACGCATAGAATAAAAACAAACAGTAAAGGAAAAATATGAAAAAACTCTTTCTAATTATAGGAGCCCCTGGCTCAGGAAAAACAACAGATGCAAGTATAATTGCCGAAAAAAATGATAATATTGTTCACTACTCAACAGGTGATATGCTTCGAGAAGAGGTAGCAAGTGGTTCAGAGCTTGGTCAGACTATTGAGAGCTATATATCAAAAGGTGCATTGGTTCCTCTTGATATTATCATTAACACTATTGTCTCTGCTATTAAAAATGCACCTGTAGATAATATCTTAATAGATGGCTACCCTCGTTCAGTAGAGCAGATGATAGCACTAGATGAGCTTTTAGAAAAAGAAGATGACATTGAGTTAGTAGCAACTATTGAAGTTCGTGTAAGTGAAGATGTAGCAAAAGAGAGAATCTTAGGACGTGCAGCTGAAGCTAAACCAGGTGAAGAACGAAGTGATGATAGTATAGAAGTCTTCTTTGATAGAATGAAGATTTACACTGACCCATTAGCCGAGATTCAAGAGTTTTATACTAAGAAAAATCTACTAAAAGTTATTGATGGAGAACGTGCTTTAGAGCCAATAGTTGAAGATATGGAAAACTTTATTAAAAGTAAAATATAATCTATTAAGAAAAAGAAAACTTTAAAGTTTTCTTTTTTAAAATCTATCCATTACTCTATCTGTTTCAGCTAATAACTCTACCTCCCTTAAAGCCACTAATGGAAGAGATGTAGGACGACTTAGAGTCAATCCTTTTGAGACCTTTTGTAAAGCTCTTCGACCACGTGCAGAGTTAATAAAATGGACAATAAAGCGACTATCTATCTTAACATAAGGCTTCATACGAACAATTGCCATATAGTGAGGAACAACATACCCCTCTTGACCCTCTTCCACATAACAAGCTATCATAGGAAAATAGAGGCTAACTATAACATCTCCTGCTTTAGTTAATTGTTTACTAGATACTTCCATATAAGAGTTAACTGTAATAAGTTTTCTCTCATCTAAAAATGAAATTGGTTCTAATGAAATCATACTAAGTTCTTTATACTCTATTTTATTTTCATCGGCTTTACCTTCTAAAAGATAAGCA
>JALWNF010000245.1 GCA_026995985.1 Campylobacteraceae bacterium | reverse complement strand
TTTTAAGCAATTCGCCTCAAATAGATAATATTGTCAAAGGATTGACTCTTACAAAATCTCTTTTTGTATCATCTCTAATAGTTGGTGAAGAGCATATAGGGAAAAAAACTCTTATTAAAAGTCTTTTCCCTAACTCTATATATATTGATGCTCATAATTATGAAGAGTTAGAGATTGCACTAAAAAATAGTAGTGAGCTTATTATATATAACTTTGAGAAACTACTTAACTTTGAGCAGTTAAACTTTGAAAACAAACGTATTATTGCTATTGCTAACCGTATTGACAATACAGAGAAAATAGAAAAGAAGTTTGCATTTATCTACAGAATGCCAAATTTAAGTGAGAGAGAAGATTTAGAGCTTCTAATAGAATTTTTTCAAAAGCAAATAGAAAAAGAGTTAATGATTGAGTCTCATATTGAGTTAGATACAACACAACTTGATTTAAGCAAAAACATAAAATCACTTAGAGCCTCTCTATATAAGCAACTAATTCATAAAACTATTACTCGTGAAGAGATAAAAAATATACTTGAAGAGTATCTCTATGAACATATTGAGGGGAACAATGCCTATAGAGAAAATCTTTCACTATATGAAGTACCTCTACTTATTGCTGGACTAAAAAAGTTTAAATCTCAACTAAAGCTATCTGCTGTACTTGGACTAAATAGAAATACTTTACGAAAAAAGATACAAGAACATGGACTCGATTAATTTTAAGTTTTTTATAGAAAACGACTCTAACCCATTTATTTTGTTCAATAACCAAGGTAAAATAAAGTACCTTAATACATCTGCTGAACTCCTTATGGGTTCTTGCCAACCTAAAGAGATTTTTGAGATTGCACTTGCTCATGCTCCTAAAACTTTTGGTTCACAAAAGACTGCACTTCACCTCTCATTTAACTCTTTTGAGTTCTATGGCATTAATGTACTCTATGACAATGAAGAGTACATAGGTATTTATCTTTACAATAAACCAATGGCAAAGATAGATGACAATAGCCTCTTAGATGGATATACATTGACAGATATAAATGTTCTTCTACAAGCCAATATTGAACTCTTTAATATAAGATACCAAGGTAAAATTAAACTCCTAACCGATTACGATATACCTAAGTTTCAAATTCATCAAAATAACTTCTCTCTACTTTTACGAAATATCTTTACACAATTTGAAGATAGTAATAGATTGGAGATTTTTATTAAAATTAAACTAGGTGAACGAGTTGTACTAAAAGATAAACGCTACTCAATTATTGTTATAAGAGTTAAAAGTAACAATAGAGATGAAAGTAAAGATAGAGAGATTGAGCTCTTAGCACATAAAAATCATATCAATATACATTTTAATAAACAAGAGATTATTTTAGAGATTCCTGCTATTAAATAGAAGCTACTAAAATCTCCTCTAAGCTCTCCATATTTATTGGTTTTGAGAGGTATCCGTCCATACCAAATCCTAAATACTTCTCTTTATCTCCTTCAAGAGCATTTGCTGTTAAAGCAATAATTGGAGTATGCTCTCTTAAGCTCTCTCTCTCTAGGGCTAAAATCCTCTTGGTCGCCTCCTCTCCTCCCATAGTAGGCATCTGTATATCCATAAATATAATATCAAAACTACTATTTTTATATGATTCTATAGCCTCTTTACCATTCTCTACTATTTCTATCTCAAATCCATAACGTTCTAAAATACTCTTCATAAGTTTTTGATTTATCTTATTGTCCTCTGCAACTAATGCTCTTTTATTGACAAATCTAATTCCTTTATGCTCTTGTACTAAATGACTATCTCTGTTTGGACATTTTATACTCTCTAGAGCTTTTAGTGTTCGTGTAAAATTGACAGGTTTATGTAGAATATAGTCTATCTTATCTCTTACCTCAATTAGCTCATCTTCTCTATTGTCAGCAACAATCAAAATAGTTTGTAGAGGTAAATTTAAAAAGACCTCTAGTTGTTGCTTACTCTTAAAACACTTATAATCCATAAATAGCAAATCAGGTAACTCACCCTTTTCTAAATTGAGTATCTCATATCTATTATAGCTCTTAAATTTTGCACCATAAAACTCAACATAGTTCTTTAAATATTTATCAATACATTGAGGAGTTATAGGAGGAACATACCCCACCATATAAGAGGAGAGATTCAATCTATTGTATCTAGTAGAGGAGGTGCCCTTTTCTAAATTTAAGGAGAAATAGAACGAAGTTCCCTCTCCTACTTCACTTTGCATCTCTAACTCTCCACCCATATATTGAATAAACTGCCTAGAGATACTAAGACCTAACCCTGTACCACCATATTTTCTATTTGTACTTACATCAGCTTGTGAAAAAGCATCAAAAATTCTCTTCTGCTCTTCTCTACTAACTCCTATGCCTGAATCTTTTACTATAAACTTTAGTTGTACACTCTCATTGCTCTCCATTACCTTTAGCATTGAGATTACAACAAGCCCCTTCTCTTCTGTAAATTTGATAGCATTAGAGATTAGATTGCTTAAAATTTGAGACAATTTTGTAGGGTCACCTATAAGCTCTCTAGGAATATCAGGGTCAATATTAACTTTCAACTCAATCTTTTTCTCTCGTGCCTTAGCAATAAAGGTATCAACAGAGGATTCAAAAGTACTAATTGGGTCAAAAGATATATACTCTAACTCAACTTTTCCAGCTTTAATTTTAGAAAAATCTAAAATGTCATTAACAATATGAATCAACTGATTAGAGCTCTCCTCAATAATAGAGAGCATCTCCTCTTGGTCACTATTTAGAGGTGTCTGGCGTAACTCTTTTGTAAACCCTACAATTCCATTAAGAGGAGTTCGTATCTCATGTGACATATTTGCTAAAAAGAGGTCTTTAGCACGATTTGGCTCTTTAATAGCATTGGCAAGAAACTTATATATTTCAATTTTATCATTTCTTTTTAGTAAATACTCTAGCTCTCTCCTCTTTTCAATATCTATATCTACTTCAATATTTTTAAGTGTATTTTTAAGATAATATGCATCTTTTTTCATCTTAAAAATAAAGTATATTAATAGGAAAACAAATAAAAATAGGAAAACAAGCAGAAGGAGTAATACAAAATACTTTTTTATATCATACTCAACTTCCGATATCTCTTTATTTAAATTTTTTACCTCATAACCTTTAAAAGTATTCTCTAGCTGATTTATCCTTTTTAGCTTTTGTATAGTAAGATAGTTCCATTTATCAAAACCAATACTATAGTTTCCACTCTTTGAGTCTAAGAAAATCTGAGTATACATTTTATCTATAGACTTAGAGCTAAATATTTTACTATGCATAAAGGGTGGTTTAACTCTATTTGCTCCAATATTATCCCAAAATTTTAAATCACTACTCTGCATCGATTTAGATTTTAAAAGCATATAGGCTAAAAAGCTATCTTCTAATGCTAAACTATTATGCAACTTTGCTAAGAGTAAAATGTTTTGTTCTATTTTTGAAAAAGCATTCTCTTGCATCTTTGTAAAAATTGGTTCAATAATCTGTTTCTCATAAATATCATATATCATCTCTTTATTATCAATCTTATGATTATCAACTCTACTTCGAACTTTTGAAATTACTTCATTAAAAGATAGCTTACTATCTTCTAATAGCCTATCTACTTGTGCTCTCTTCTCTTGAAGTTCATCATAACTCAATTGTGTACTTAAATATATAGATGAGAGAAGTCGTTCATCTTCAATATTTTGTAAAAGTCTATTTAAATCATTAAAGTAGTAGTAGGCTTGATTTTTCTCTTTGATATTTTGATACTTTTGATATGAGTTATATAGCTTATAAGCAACAATAGAGAGAAACAATAGTGCAACAATAAAAGTAATAATATATAGTATATTTCGTAAACTCAGTAATCTCCTCAAACGTTCTCCCCTAAAATCATAAATTTTTTTTGTGATAGAGCTCTATCTTCTCTAAAATATCTTGACTATATTGAGTAGAGTGTAAAAGAATATGAGGAATATAGACTCTATTTTTAGAACCAAAAAACTCCTTATTGGTAGTCCATATAGTACAAATCTCTTCAACATCTTTTTTTATCTCTTTAGAGTAGTTATAATCATTAACTTTCGTTAAAATCTTATCTATTTTATCTATAGCTTGATACATCTTATATCTATTAAAATTACTGCTTAAGCCTATTTTTGATGCAAGGTAATAACTTGTGATATACTCAAAGAGATATTGAGCCTTCTTACTCAACATTAACATTTTTTCATCTTTGGTATAGTTATATTTATGCTCTTCAATAATAGCATCAGCTCCTTCAATAAACTCTTCTCCATGAGCCAAAATAAGTTCTACATTTGCCATACTCTTTTTCTGATTTAGAATCTTTTTAATACTTTTTAAACTAATCCTAAGATAACCTAGATATCTTTTAGTACTCTCACTTTTAGTTGTTTCTGATATCTCATCTACATATAACTCTAACCTCTTAATATTCTTCTCTATACGCTTTTTTAAAAATTTATCATCCTCTTTTGTATATAGGAGAAGATAGTCTACTGCTATCTTCTGACTTAAATATTGAATATTTTCAGAAGCTTCAATAATCTTTACATCACCCCTAGTAGAACCAAACAGTAGAACTGAACAAATTAATATTATATATAGTAGTTTTTTCATTGCTTTTTCATTGCCATATATAGTTTAGATATCTCTCTCATTTTTTTAGATATTTCTGTTGTAGAGTTAAAAACAAAAGAGTTGATAAGTTTTTTATCTTGATAGATTGGATAAGATGCTTTCCAAATTTCATCAACCTCTTTTAGTTTTTGTAAAATCACTTTACTATTATGTTTATTCTGCATTAATTTTTTATGATTTGAAGCAAAAGCTTCAATTGAGGCTTTTATTTTCTTTTTAAGAGTTTCATCATCTTTATTTAACTCTAAAGCTTTAC
This sequence comes from Campylobacteraceae bacterium, assembly GCA_026995985.1. Classification (GTDB taxonomy): domain Bacteria; phylum Campylobacterota; class Campylobacteria; order Campylobacterales; family Sulfurovaceae; genus UBA1140. The sequence goes on along the minus strand of JALWNF010000245.1, from coordinate 4,565 downwards.
AGTAGGTTGCTATCTTCTCTACTAATACCTGCTGTTGATTTGACTTCTCCATTGCTTCATATATATTTTTATTCAAATCTTTTTTCAACAAAGTTGCCACCTTTTTACTTTTTGCCAAGACCTTCTCACTAAGTTTTAAAATCTCTTTTGTATTCTCTTTGCTATGTGGTTGCTTGACTAATTGGTTAAACTTATTAGAACTTTTTTTAATGAAACTCATTATAGTTCTAATTTGTGGACTTTTTGTTGATGTATTAATCTTTGAATATGTTTTATAAAAACTCTTTAAAGCACTCTTTAACTGTCTATCTGCATTGCCTGAAACATTTGTTTTGTTGACATATAGATATGCCTTTGTGATTCTCTGAGATAGAATCTCTTGTTGATTGACTATATTGATTAGTTCTAATTTCTGTGCATTTGATGTTCCTGTCTTAGCAAATAGATTTGTTGTTACAAAAAATATAATAATTAAACTCATATAAATTTTTTTCATTTTTTCTCCTTATTCTAAATGAAAATATTTAAATCAAATGAAGAGAGATGAGAGAAGTATTTAAGTACTAATCTCAACTTCTCCTTTCATCATTATATCATTAATTTTCGATATTTTTTAACATTTTATGTGTTTTTTTGCAACTTTTTATTATTTTTAGTGAGAGAGATTAGTTCTTTTTTTATAGTTTTATAGTACTTTAAGTTTTGATTTTAGATTATAAGATAGAGATTGATGATATTGAGGTCATAGATTCCCACGTAAAGAGCGTGGGAAATAAATTAATTAGAGTGAAAATGGAGCAGTTAGCATTACTAATGCTGTGTTATCACTACTTCCTCCACCTACTTTTGCATTAATATAAGCAACTTCTGCATTAAGAGGACCAACTTTTGTACTAATAGTTAATGCTGCCTCTTCTAAGTCCTTTGCTGTTCCAAGAGCATCAGAGTTTACATAACGAATACCAGCATTAACAGCACCAAAATCATAAGAAGCATCTAGTGCATACGCTTTAGCATCTTGTGCACCTACTAAACCAAGGTTCCAGTAAGCTTCTGTATAAAGACTTGACTCTGAACCAGCAGTATGTCCTGTTGCAATGTTAGCAATATCGATTCCAGCTTTGTTATCTCTCTTAGAGTATGCAGCAGAAGCAGATAGACCATTTGCCTCATAACCTACTTTAGCAGCAAAAGCTGATGTTTTAGCAGAACTAGCTGTCAATTTTGTACCAGCATACTGTAGACCAACACTTACATCTTTAGTAGCAGCTATATCTGCTTGTACCCATTGAGCTGTTGCTACTGAAGGAATTTTATAACCCCAAACTTGAAGTGTAGTCATAGGAATTGCTTTTGTAATTGCACCTATAGCGTAAGCTGGGTGTCCACCTGCAAAACTTTTCATACCACCTTGGAAGTTTTGGTCATTAAGATTAACTGTTGAAATTGGAGTACCATTTCCTCTACCAACCCAAGCTCCAACTAATGTAGTATTTTCAATATCTTGGTTTACTAATACAGCTGCATCAAATGTATTTGCTGCAATATTCCAATGCTCTGATTTAAAGAATGGAGTATCAAGCTCTTGACGACCAACTACAGCAGTAGTTTTACCCATAGTTAATGCAATATTCGCTGTATCTAACCATACTACATCATTTACAACAGTGGGTCCATGATTAATCCATGTATTTGAAACCAAATCATTCTCTAGACCAAGTGTAGAGACACCTGTTACTCCTAAATTTAATGTTACACCATCAGCAACACTACGACTATAGTCAAGACTTACAGCTGCATCTCCCATAGAGCTACCTCTATCAAAAAGACTTGCTGAACCAGCATCATTTGTTCCATAAAATACTTTTGCATCTCCAGATATCTTAGCTTCCCCTGCCATTGCTGTAGTAATTGCTAAAGCTGTAATTAAACTTAATTTTGTAAATTTCATCTATTTACTCCTTTTATATGAAATTGTATAACCATGATAGCATAAAAATATTAACATTTACAAGTATATACTCTTAAAATTTTCTAAAAATGAAAAATTGTGCTACTTTATTTTTTTATACATACTGTATTAATTTATATACTTATTTACAGAGTAACTGTCTATTTTTTATACAATATAAAACAGACTTTTTTTTTAAATAAAGCTATACTAATAAAAAACGAAGGAGTAAGTTTATGAAAAATAAATTTCTTGCACTGCTAACACTGTTGGCTCTACCCATTCTTACATTTGCTGAAGATAAACTTGATTCTGGTGATACTGCATGGATGATGGTATCAACTGCATTTGTTTTACTTATGACACCAGCTGGTCTTGCACTATTTTATGCAGGTATGACACGAAGTAAAAATGCACTTAACACATTTTCTATGGTTATGGGTGCATTTGTAGTTGCATTTGTTATGTGGATTTTGGCAGGTTACTCACTTGCCTTTGGAACAGCAAGTTCAGCTAGTATGCAACAGTTTATAGGTGGTTTTGGAAATATTCTTCTCTCTGCAACTGATTGGAAAGCTCTCTCTGGAACTTACCCTGAGTATGTGTTCATTGCATTCCAAGGTACTTTTGCTGCTATTACCGTAGCGATTGCTTCTGGTTCAGTTATTGAGCGTATGAAGTTCTCTACATGGCTTATATTTGTAGCAATTTGGGGACTTGTTGTTTATGCTCCAATTGCTCACATGGTTTGGGGTGGAGATGGTGCATTACTTTTTGATGAGGGTGCTTTAGACTTTGCTGGTGGTACAGTTGTTCACATGAATGGTGGTTTAGCTGGTCTTGTTCTTGCTATCTTAGTAGGTAAAAGAGCTGGTTACAACAAAGTTGCTATGAAGCCTTTCTCAATCATTCTTACAGCTGTTGGTGCAGCGATTTTATGGTTTGGTTGGTATGGATTTAATGCAGGTTCTGCTTTTGGTGCTAATGCTGTTGCTGGTGTGGCTCTACTTACAACAACAATTGCTACAGTTGCAGCTGGTATTACATGGATGGTAATTGAGTGGATTATCTATAAAAAACCAACTCTTCTTGGTCTTGCTTCTGGTATTGTAGCTGGGTTAGTTGCTATTACTCCTGCTGCTGGATTTGTAAGTGTTGGTGGTTCATTTATTGTAGGTATTGGTGGTTCTGTTATTGGCTTTTTTGGTGTGGTTGCTCTTAAAAAGATGTTCAAATATGATGACTCTCTTGATGCATTTGGTATTCACTTCTTAGCAGGTCTTTGGGGTGCACTAATGACAGGTCTTCTTGCTCTTAATGACAAAGAGTTGCTATGGGATGGGCCAATGAAAGAGTCTGCTGATAGAATGGGTCAGTTTATAGTTCAAGTTGAGTCTGTTCTTGTTGTTGGAGCATGGACACTTATTGGTACAGTTATTGTCTACTTTATCTCGTCTGCACTTACAGGTGGCGGTAGAGTTGATGCAGAGAGTGAAGAGATTGGTCTTGATGAATCAATTCATGGAGAGAGAGGAATGAACCTATAATGGTTCACTCCTTTAATACAATTCAAAGGATATAGATATGAAAAAAATTGAAGCAATTATTAAACCATTTAAACTAGAAGATGTAAAAGAGGCACTAGTAGAGGCTGGAATTGAGGGTATGACAATCTCAGAAGTTAAAGGTTATGGACGACAACAGGGTCACTCTGAACTCTATAGAGGTGCAGAGTATGTTGTAGAGTTTATTCCAAAAGTAAAAATTGAAATAGTAGTAAGCTCACAAGAGTTTGCAGATACTGCAATCAATGCTATTAAAGAGGCTGCTCATACAGGTAAGATTGGTGATGGTAAAATCTTTGTATCTGACATCTCTCATGTTGTAAGAGTACGTACAGGTGAAACTGACGCTGAAGCTCTTTAGTCTTATAAATAAAATAGGAGCTATCTGTTCCTATTTTTATCTTTTTTTATAAAAAATTATATACTTATTAACTCCAACAAAAAATCTCCAAATATAATTCTATTCATCTAAATAGTTTATTGAATTTTTAGTATATGAAAGAAAATATATGATAAAAAGTTAATATAATCAAACTGTTAGATTTAATGGTGGAGGCGTGGGGAATCGAACCCCAGTCCTAAAATAGCTAGAACTATGACTCTACATGCTTAGTCGGTATTGATTTATCTTATCTTGCTTCGCACAATACCCAAAGCTACACAAGACCAGCCAAGAGTTCATCTTTTAGCATGGCTTCTAAAAGATATAGTCATCAGATTGTGATACCCAAAATCTAGCTAAGATGACACTCACTAGCAGGGCAGTCCAAAAGTTTGTTTAACTCTACGCTACAGCGAGAGCTGGACGATAATCTGTATTGTTTGCAGTTATTGCGGTGAGCCGTATAACGGAGTTGCTCAGTCCGACATGCACATAGCCCCGACTATTCCAGTCGAAACCAAGTCGCCCCCATATTCTAGTAAGTAGTAGTTAATAGGCAAACTACTACAAGGGAATATGCATTATAACATAAAGCTCTTTTTATGTCAAGACTAAGCTGAGATTTGCTGAAGCTCTCTATTTTCTCCAAGAGCATGGCTTATTCTCT
>JALWNF010000244.1 GCA_026995985.1 Campylobacteraceae bacterium | reverse complement strand
CGTAGTGATGTCTTTAAAAATTTTAAAACAAATATTAATACTAAAGAGATTTATCCTACTAGTCGCTTGATAGCTAATATAACAGGTATAGAGCCACAACCAAACAAAGCGATAGTTGGTAAAAATGCCTTTGCTCATGAGAGTGGAATTCACCAAGATGGAGTGTTGAAAAAACGAGAGACCTATGAGATTATGAGTCCAGAGACTATAGGTTTAGTAAAAGATGATACTCTTGTACTTGGTAAACACTCTGGACGTGCTGCCTTTAGAGATAAATTAGCTAAGTTAGGATTTAGCCTTGAAGATGAGGCACTAAATGCCTCTTTTGAGCGTTTTAAGATTTTAGCAGATAAGAAAAAAGAGATTTATGATGATGACTTAAGAGCTTTGGTTACAAATGAGATGACTAAAGCTACACAGGTCTATGAGCTTATCTCTTTACAGCTAATGGATTTTTCAGATGGAACACCAAGTTCAGTAGTTAAGATACGAAAAGATAATGAGATATTGGTTGAGGCAGGTATTGGAGAGGGGACAATAGATTCCATCTTTAAGACTATTGATAGAATTTCAGGCTTTAATGGACAGCTTCAAGACTATAAAGTAAAGTCTGTCTCACAGGGAAAAGATGCCTTAGCCTCTGTAACAGTTAAGGTTGCATTTAATGACAAAGAACCAGCAATTATTGGTCATGGTCTACATATTGATACCATGTTAGCAAGTGCTAGAGCCTATATTGGTGCTTTAAACTCTTATCTTAGTATGGAGGGTATGTTAAAAAAGCGTCATAGCGATAGTTTACAGACAATTTAAAGTTAGCATCTACTCTGTAAACCCTCGTTGTTAATGTTGAGGTAGCTTAAGTAGTTCTCTATCTAATCTCTTCTATAATTTAGGAGAGTTAGATTCATATCTAATTAACATATATAACCTTTATTTAAACTAATATTGACAATTTATCTCTCTATATTCTTCTACTTAAAGTTTATTTTTATTAAAAAGTATTTAAATTCATATGTATAATACTTAATAATATTCTAAATAATTATTTTTAATATAAGATATTGTATTTATTTTGAAAATATTAAAAAAAAAGCTCAAATTTTATTTTTTCCTACACATTTAATTTGTATTATAAATTAAGAGGAAATTTTAAAAGGAGATAAATTATGTACAATATAGAGACAATACTTGAAGAGATAATGATAAAAACACTAAAAGAGTCAGCAGATAAATTTATGGAGGAGGGGGAGTATGAACAGGCAAAAAGAATGTACTTTAATGCCTTAAGGCTAAGTGAAAAATTGGTAGAGAATAGTGAGGATAACTTTCTGCCACTTGTTGCTAAAATCTCTAAAAGTATAGCTATTATGTACGAAGAGCTAAATATCTATGATTTGGCTATTAAGTACTATAGACAAAATATCTCTATTTATGAAAAAATAGGAGTAGATTTAGAAAAGATAGCTAACAGCTATTTTGCTCTTGGTAATCTATGTCGAAGAGATTTTCGATATGAAGATGCAGAGCGTTATTATACTAAGGCTTTAAATATATATCTTAATCTATCAGTTTCAAAAGCAGATAGTATTGAGAAGAAAGTTATAAATATCTACCATCACTTATCTATTATCTGTAATTCAATGGGTAAAGTTCAAGAGACAAAGGATGCATATATGCACCTTTTAAATATCTATAAAGATTTAGTTACAGATGAAGATGATAACTATAAGCCTGAACTTGCAATGGTACTTTTTAATTTAGGAACACTCTACTTTAAACATAATAGGAGAAATAAAGCTTCAGAGGTCTATCTCTTTGCATTGGAGCTTCTTTTATATCTTGATTCTAGAGATACCCATAGTTACAAAGAGACCATAGCACATACTCTACACAATTTAGGTCAAATCTATTCTGAACAGCTTGACTATCCTGCTGCTTTATCAGCTTATAGAGAGGCATTAAACTACTTTATAGAGTTAGCAGATGGTAATCCAAATAAGTATGGTTCAGAGGTAGCTCTTGTTTTTAAAAATTTAGCTTCATTTTATAAGCAACAAAATAGAATGGATTTAGCAGAGTATTTTCATTTAAGAGAGATTGAACTCTACCGAGAGTTAAACTACTATAATGACTCAGCTTACGATTTTGTTTTAGCATCAGCAATTATAGAGGGGGTTGAG
>JALWNF010000243.1 GCA_026995985.1 Campylobacteraceae bacterium | reverse complement strand
GATTGCATTCATATTTAGATTATATCTCTCCAAATGAATTTGAAAAATTATTTGAACAATAAATGTTACTATTTGTAAATAAAGAATCTGATTTTAAAAATGTGTCCTAGAAAGTGTTGACAGATCAAGTTTTTACATAAAGGAATTAAAAAGTAAGTTACTTCATCTTCTTTATAACTATATTTTTGCCGTTTTTTTAGGTACTCTAACATCATTTACAACCTTTACCATATAAATATTTCTGTAACAATATCCATTAATTCAGATGATAAATTAAATTCATACCCTTTACCATCTTGATATATAATATACCATCTTATAAGATAGCTACCGCTTTTTACTATTTCATTTAAACCACCTGATAAAGTAATATCTAAATATGCTAGCGCTTCATAATCAAAACTAATCTGTCTTGCTGTATTAGCCTCCATAGATTTAAGTATTTTTGCAAATCTACCTGCATATTTAATATATCTATTTCTATATTTTACTTCAACGAAATTTGTTCGTCCCCTACTATCTTTTGTGATTGCATCATATTCTCTACCATAAATATAATACCATGCCTCACTATGCATAGCATATGTTCTTCGGCTGGTTTTTAATACTCTTCCTGGTGTATCTAAGTGGTCTGCATAGTGTTATTGTTATCATATGACCCCTATGTCCCTAAGGTAGCGACTCGTATAATATAAATGTAGCATTTTTGCTACAATAATAAAAGAGCTTGTTAGGTGCAACAGATCAGAGTATCACCGAAGCATTTACTTTAAAAAGTAGATAGCTTGAGGGTCAGTGAGATGGTTGCACCAAAACCTAAGTAGCGACAAAATCAAGCTTATGCTTAGATTGTATTTACGAGGTAAGGTAATAGTGCAACCAGTTGTGTTCACATCATTTAATGATGCTAACGAGCTCTTTAAATTATCTTAAAGGCTCATAAATGTATTCTATCGGATTAGATATATCAAAGTCAAGTATTGCGGTACATATTCCTAAAAATAATCTTGATTTTGAAATAGAAAATAATCTACAAGCACTTAAAGCACTTCTTTCAAAACTTAAAAAACTCTACAAAAAAGAGATAAATAGTGTTGTATGGGTTTTTGAATCTACAGGAAGCTACTCCTCTTTAATCTATCGCTTTTGTGCTCAAAAAGGTATTAAAACTTTTATGCCAAACCCAAAACAAGCAAGAGGATTTGCCAAAGCAATAGCACAAAGAAATAAAAGCGATAAAATCGATGCAAGAGTTTTAGCTAAAAGTATTATTATTGCTAAAGAAGATGAGATAAAAGTTCCAAAAATTAATCCTTTAATAGAGAGCTTTAAAGAGCTTATTGGTTATTATAGACTACTTGTTAAACAAGAGAGTCAATTAAAAAATCATAAAGAGTCTTTAATTGCCAAAGAAGCCAATAAAACTCTAATTAGAAGTGTTAATAAACAGATTGAATCTCTTCAAAAAGAACAAGAAAAATTAATTGATTCAATGAGTGAGTTAATTCAAAAAGATGAAACTCTTGTTAAAAAATTACATGCTATCAAATCTATTAAAGGTATAGGCAAATTAACAGCCTTAATACTTTTGCATCTTTTTATTCGTTATCCTAATGCAAATCAAAGGCAAATTGTATCATTAGCTGGACTTGACCCTATTATTAGAGAATCTGGCAGTTCTATTAGAGGTAAGGTTAAAATATCCAAAGCAGGAGACAAAATATATAGAGCAACTCTTTTTATGCCAACAATGGTAGCAATACGACACAATACTAAACTCAAAGCTTATTATGAGAGATTAAAAGCTAATGGTAAACATACAACTGTTGCTCAAGTTGCTGTAATGCGGAAGCTACTTATTATTGCTCATTCTCTTTATAAAAGTGAGGAAATGTATAAAGAAAAATTGTAAAAAATACTGCATAAAAGGTATGAAAATCGGTATAATTGTTATGTTTTTTAGGGGATTTTAAGGTAGCGACTGACCCCCTATATTCGACCCCCTATATTTTCTCAATAAATAAAAAAGTTATCATTATCACCCGACCCCCCTATATTTTCTATATTTTATCATCCGACCTCTATATTTCGCTATATTTCCCTCATCATTCTCTTCATATGAAATCTCCGGTACAATACTTAATTGAAAATCACAGTGAGTGCCATATGTTGTGGACTAATACAG
>JALWNF010000242.1 GCA_026995985.1 Campylobacteraceae bacterium | reverse complement strand
TTTTGCTAAGTAGGCTACATGCCAATCTACAATCTTTGCCGATTTTAAAACAGGCTCTTTTTTAAATTTGGCATTGATTATCTCTAAACCATCTGAACCTGTTATTCTATACTCTAGTGACCAGCCATCTCTACTATAGAGAGTATCTTTTTGACAGTACTTATCCATAATCTCACGATTTTGAAAAGAGCGTTCAGAGATACAAGATGGAGTTGTAGTCTTACCTAACCCTGCCCACTTAGCAGCAGCTAACTTTAAATCAGTCAAGTCAACAATTGCCCAAAGAGCCTCCTCTTTATCATGGTATGAAAATGTTGGTGCTACACATAGATGGTTTTGGTTTTCACAAGGTGAGTTGTTGAGTGAGCTACGTACATTTGCCATGCTCATATCTTTTATGCTTGGGCTTTTACCTAACTCTTTTTTTATTTGAGGTGCATTTAGAGCAATATCCTTAGCTATATCTCTAAGACGTTTTGATATATCTGGTTGCATATTAGAAAAACGCTTTAGTTCTAAAAGCTTTTTGTTTTTTACATCAACAATGGCTCGTGTAGTAGTATTAGTTACAAAGTTATACTTTTCAGCTTGATAACAGAGTGTCATTTGACACTTTATCTTTGTTCTAGGAGATAAAGCAGAGACAATAGCAGGACGAATAGTCATTATATCATTATGCTCTACTCTACCTTGTGCATCTCTTGTATCGGCTAAAAACTCTCTATTGTGCAGTAGAAACTCTTGAGCTATTTTTGCGTTACTATCTAGCTCACTACTTTTTAGAGGTACAACTCCATTGCTATTTACTAAAGCCTCTTTTATATCGGCTAAATACTCTTGTACTTTAGGCAATTTAGTAAAATTATTTTCACCTATTTTAGGTAATACCAGTCGTTCATCTTCTATAGAGTAGCCTCTATTATCACCTGAAAACCAATATAGTCCAATAGCTAAAAATCCAACTACTAAAATTGCTATGCTTATCTTTATCTCTTTTGTCATTATTATCCATTCATCTCAAAATAGTAAGGTGGTTGTAGTTCAACATAAAATAACACTCCAATCATAAACAGGAGTATAGTCACAACATACTTAATTTCACTAGACGATAGTGTTTTAAAAATTTGATAGTGAACAAAAAAGGAGAAAAAGAAAACTGACATAAAGAGATGTTGAACTCTATATCCAAAATATCTATCTAGTAGTGTAGCCATTAATGCTATAGCTATAGCAAATAGAACCTGCTCTTTATGGCTAGAGGGGGTTACAGGTGGGTCTGTTAACATAAAGTAGATAAATAGCATAAATGTTACAGAGTAGAAACGAAGATAGACATCTTCAAAAATCATAACAGGGTCATAAGAGAGAACCAATAGATATTGAAATACCAAATAAGAAACAACAAAAACCAAAGGAATAACCCATCGGTCTACTCGAACCAACATAATACCTGCCATAATAAAAACTATTACACTCAACCATAGTTCACCTCCTAATTGACCTAATACCATATGTGCATCATTATAAAATAATAGAAGTGCCATCATTAAAGAGAAGTTAGAGGGGTTAAAAAAATGTTTCCCACGTATAGTCAAAAAGTGTTTCTGAAAGAGTCCTAAAGCTATAACAACAAAATATATCCATAACTTTGTTGAATACATTAAAACAATAACACCTACTGCTGTTGAAATAGCAGAATATGAGAAGTAAAAAGCTCTCTTCTTATTAAAAAAGAGAAAGAGATGCTCTATAAAAAGAGTAAAAGCTAAAATCAATACAATATCCACCCAAGATAGGTGAATATTTGCAACAAAACTACCTAATATTAAAAGAGAGAGTAGATTTATATTTTGATGTAACTGTAGAGGCATAATATAAATTTTTACTTACCATCAATAATCTTATCTGCCTCCTTAAAGACCTTATCTATATTATCACGAATCCATTTACTATCCATCCACTCTTCAGGACGAACCTCTACTCCTTGAACCAAGATACCAAAGTGTAGGTGGTCACCAAGAGCTAAACCTGTTCGACCAGTTTTTGCAATAACTGTTCCAGCATTGACATGGTCACCTTTTCTTACTAAAATAGTTGAGCAGTGTCCATAGAGTGTATATAGTCCTAAACCGTGGTCAATCATTGGCATATTACCATATATTCCATTACTCTCATCATTAACTACTACTCCAGGATTAGAGCTTACAATATTTGCCATTTTAGTACTTGCCATATCTAATCCAACATGATAAGACTCAGATACCTCATTGCTTTTATCTTGGTAGTAGTAGTGTCTATGGTCTCCAAAAGATGCAACTTTTGCAGCATTTTTAAGAGGGTAGAAACGTTTTATCTTCCATGACTCTATCATCTCATCAGAGACAACTTTACTTAAGTTATGAATAAACTCCTCATTTTCAAGTCGCATAGTCTCATTGATTGCTTTAAGTTTATCTAATCTTCCTTCAATGGTTGAAAACTTTGGTTCACTTGCAATCAAATCTGAAATTTTTCCATCAATAAATTTATCAGTAGCTCTAATCCAAGATGTTTTATACCTTTTAGATAATAAATAGAGAGGAATATTTGCTATACGCTTATTTCCTGCCATATCTTCTGCTGTAATATTTGCCGTAAAGTTCTCTTTATTAAATGGCCAAGCAATTAGTGTTGCATAGTATCCCTCTTTTTTATATGGTACAGCCTTAAAGAAGTTTCCACCAGCCTCTACAAAAAAGCTCTTAAGTGCTTCATCTTTAACCTGAAAAACAACTAAAGCAGAACCACCACGAGTAATAGAGTAGGAGTTAGCTAATATATTAATATCTGGTCGTTTATAGTCTACTTTGATATTAACAACCTTATGAAGCTTGTTTCCTTGAAAAAAGTTCCAATTACTCTTATCTCTAGCATCTATAGTTAATTGAAGTTTTGTGGCTTTTGGGTCTAAAACTACTCCATTAATAGCCTTTTTAGGATATTCTATCTCAATAGTTTTCTCTTTAACATTTCCTAAAATCACTTCGTTGGCAACTATTATCTCTTTTTTACCATCATTAATCTTAACTTGATAATCTTTTAGTCCACTATCGTCTGAAAGTTTAATTAACAAAGGGTCTTTACGATTCCAATATATAAAATCTGGAAGATTAACTGTAGGTGCATTACGTTCAAAACTTTTTGATGTATATACAAATGCTCCACCTGCTATAAGTGCAATTAAAATAATTATCCATAAAGAGTTTGAACCTCTATCTCTACCATATCCTCTTCTACGTCTATAACTCATTCAGTAATCCTCTTTTTTTAATTTCTCTATTAATATTGTTTAATAACTCTTGAATATCCATCTTATCGATGCTAAAGCCTGAAGCAAGTCTATGCCCACCACCACCAAAACTTACAGCCAACTCTGAAATATCAGCAGAGTTACTTCTCATAGAGACTTTTAAAGTATGCTCTAGCTCCATAATAAAGATTGCAATCCTAACAGTTGCTAGTGCTATACCATAATCAATTATGCCAACCGTATCAACTGCTGTTGCTCCTGTTCTTTTGAAGCTCTCTTGTGTTGTTACAAGAGTAGCAACTTGTGCATCTTCATAAAACTCTAAAGTCTCTAAAGTCTCACTTAAAACTCGAAGTGAACTTAACGACTTACGCTGTGTTAAGTTTCTATTTACCTCTGCAATATCAACGCCCAAATAGAGTAACTCTGAAGCTACTTTTAAGACATCATTTGTAACATTAAGTGTTGTAAAGTTTTGTGTATCAGTTACCATTGCTACATAGAAACAGGTTGCTGTATCTTTAGAAATAGTAAACTCATCTTTAAAAAACTCATACGCCACTTGTGAAGCTGAAGCACACTTATCATTAACTATGTTTAAAGTTCCATAGTTTGTATTGCTTTTATGATGGTCTATATTTACTATGACTCTTGAACTTAAATCAAACCCAAGCAAATCAATACTTCCAGAATCACAAGAGATTATTAAACTTTTATCAAAATCAATTTGGCGTTTAATTTTAGCAAAATGAGGTAAAAAATCTAAGTAATTTGGCAAAATTCCTTCCCAATTACACACTTCAACCTCTTTTCCTTCATTTTTTAGTATCTCATAAATACCCAAAGCTGTTCCAAGTGTATCTGCATCAGGGTTTTTATGTGTAACTATTGATACTTTATCAAACTGCTTTAACAATACTTTAAACTCTTGGACCATTACCCCTCCATCTTCATAGATAAGTCTATCCAGTTTGCTTGATGAATTAAAGCACCCGAAGAGATAGCATCAATCCCTGTTTTAGCAATCTCTTCAATCGTATCTAAAGTTACATTACCACTAGCTTCAAGTAAAATATGTGGATAGTTCTCATTTCGGTAAGCAACTACAGCTCTAATAATTTTATTACTCATGTTGTCACACATTACTATATCTGCTCCTGCTTCCATTGCACTCTTAACTCCATCAAAATCTTCACACTCAATCTCTACTTTAGCAGTAAAAGGAATCTTTTGACGAACCTCCTTCATAAACTCTTTAAGATTATCAATTGTTTTTAGATGAGTATCTTTTAACATTAGACAGTCATCAAGCCCCATTCTATGGTTTATCCCTCCACCACAACGTACAGCATACTTCTCAAAATCTCTTAAGAGTGGTCGTGTCTTTCGTGTATCTAGTAACTTTACGCCATAAGGTTTTACCTTCTCTACAAACTTACCTGTTAAAGTAGCAATAGATGAAGCATGTAGAGCAATATCTAAAATAGAACGCTCCAGAGAGAGAATATAGTGAGAGTTCCCATAGACATAAAGAAGTTTTTGACCAACCTTAAAGGAAGAGCCATCTTCTATATTCCACTTAATTTTTAAACCATACATCTTTGCTAACACATCAATATACTCTCTACCAGCAAAAATACCATCAGACTTTGCAATAATATAGGCTCTAACCTCTTTAGCCTTTGAGATACGAGAAAACAAGTCACCACGACCAACATCTTCACTTACCATCGCTTCAATAAACTTCTCTTTTAACATATATGGTGACCTTCTGTTTTTTTAAAGAATTATATCATTAAGAGCTTTTTTTTAGATATAATTTCTTTAAAAAAAGAATATATTATGGCTATCAATTTAATCGCAAAAAATAAAAAAGCTTACCATGACTACGAGATACTTGATAAATATGAAGCTGGTATTGTGCTACAAGGATATGAGGTTAAAGCTCTAAGAGAGAAAAGAGCAAATCTAAAGGACTCCTTTTGTCGTTTTATAAAGGGTGAGTTGTATCTTATGAATACTCATATAGCCCACCTAGATACAACAAACAGAAACTTTGCAAGAGATACTAGAAGCCCAAGAAAACTACTCCTTCATAAAAAAGAACTAGATAAACTCTATGACAAAGTACAAAAAGATGGGTTAACCATTGTTCCTCTTTCGCTCTACTTTAATGAGAGGAACTTAGCTAAAGTTAGCATTGCTGTAGCTAAAGGTAAACAGCTACACGATAAACGTGAAACAATGAAGCGTAAAACACAGCTACGAGAGGCTGCTCAGGCTATGAAAAACTATAGGTAAATAAGATATACCTATACATTTTCTAAAACTCTCTCTAGTGTATATTTTAAATCTTCATCTAACTCCAAAGATTTTAACATCCACTTAATATAACCTGCATCACTTCGAGCTATATCTTCAATACGCTCACCCTTATACTTTCCAAACTTAAAGTTTTGCAATACAACAGGTGTCTGAGTTAACTCCTCTAACTTTACCATAGGGTTCATATTTGGAAACTTCTCTTTTACTCTTTTAACCAACTCAGATAAAAAAAGCTTCATTACCAAAACATCACCAATAGCATCATGTGCCTTTATAGCAATATTATGCTTTTTAGCCTCCTCCTGCTCCTTTTTATAAAGCCCAAGAGAGTATCTAAAGTATTGTAGACGATGATACTCAGACTCAGGAAAAAGGTGTTTAGCACAACGTAGAGTATCAATAAGCCTCATTCTATTTTCAAATCCCTCTTTTTTAAGCATTCCAAGGTCAAATGTTAAATTATGAGCAATAAGATAATTTCTTCCATGATTAAGTTCTCTTAAATCATTCCAAAATTTTGTTTTACTAAAAGGAGCTTTCCCCTCAATAAGCTCTGGAGTAATATTATGCACCTCCATCGCCTCTACTTTAATAGGTATAGTAGTGGAACAGAGTTCATCATAGACCTCTACATCACCTTTAGCTCCAACCACCATTGCACCTATCTGAATAATTCTATCTTCATCTTGATTACCTGTTGTCTCGGTATCAAGTAAAACATATTTAGTCATTTTTTGTTCCTAATATCAATAAAAAAAGAGATTATATCAAATTATAATAAAGAAGTTATGGGATTTGAAAAGATAAAGAGGGGAGAAACCCTCTTAAAAGGAGTCTGAGAACAAATAAATTATTTTCTTCTAAGCTCTTTAATTCTAGCTTTTTTACCTTTAAGACCTCTAAGATAGAAAAGTTTTGCACGTCTAACTCTACCACGTCTAAGTACTTCAATACTCTCAATAGAGTCAGAGTAGAGAGGGAAGATTCTCTCTACACCAACAGAGTTAGCACCAATTCTTCTAACAGTCATTGTTCGCCCTGTACCTTGACCTCTAAGTGCAATACATACACCCTCAAAGTTCTGTACTCTTGTTTTGTCACCCTCTTTAATTCTAACAGCAACTCTTAGTGTATCCCCTGCTCTAAATTCAGGAACAGACTTATTCTCTAATTGTGCTTGTTCAAAGCTTTCAATATATCTATTTCTCATAATTCACCTTTAAATTCATTTGCTCTCTTTGAGCCTTTTATACATGTCTGGTCTAAAGTATTGAGTTTTACACTTTGCCATCGCATTTTTTAAGTCCGAAATTTTACCGTGATTTCCCTTTAAAAACTCTTTAGGAACACCAATTTCATTATAAACTTTTGGCTTAGAAAAGGAGGGAGCCTCAAGTAGTGACTCTTCAAAACTCTCAACACTCAAAGAGTCGCTATTTCCTAGCACACCTTTAACATTTCTAGCAATTGCATCACACATCATCAAAGAGGGCAACTCACCCCCTGTCAAGATAAAATCCCCAACAGAGAAGAGTTCATCTGCCTCCTCTTCAATAAAGCGTTCATCTATACCCTCATAGCGTCCTGAGACAAAGACTATATGCTCTTTTTTAGCTAAACGTTTTGCATCATTTTGCTTAAAGGGTTTTCCAACAGGTGTTGCTACTACAATATGTGCCTTTGATGAACTCTCTTTTATAGCTTGAATAGTATCAAAAAGAGGTTGCAGAGTCATTAACATTCCTGCTCCCCCACCTATTATTGGCTCATCTACTTTAAGATGTCTGTTTGTTGTATAGTTGCGAGGATTATAAAACTCAACCGATATATACTCTTTTTCAATAGCTCTACTCAAAATAGAGTCAGAAAAATACCCCTCAACAATTGAAGGGAAAAGCGTTACAAAGCTAAACTTCAAAAATTAACTCGCTTCAAGTATCTCTTTAGCATCTTTAGTCTTTACTATCTGCTTTTCAATATCGGTTTCAACTACATATCTCTGGATATATGGTACTAAAAATGTTTTAGGTAAACCCTCTTCAACGAGTTTAGCACTAGTCTCTATAAACATATAGTTGACATCTGCTAAACGTTGCATCTCTATAACCTTGCCAAGAGAGATACCATCTTCCTCTACAGAGCAACCCTCTATCTCAAACCAAAAGTGTTCACCCTCTTCTAGTTTACACCTCTCTTTTGTCTCTTCTAGTGTAGCATATATCTTTGTGTTTATAAGTTTTTTAGCCTCATCAACACCTTCATAACCCTTAAAACAGATGGTTCCTCGCTTTAGATTAATTCGTAAAATCTCAAGAGAGCCTGAACTTGTTTGAAAAGTATAACCTACTTTAAACTGTTCAGGAAAATCGGTATGTAGATGAAGTTTTAAATCACCATGGAGTCCATGAGTCTTACCCACTTGGGCAATAAAAAAGCGTCTCTCTTTAGCCATAGATTATTATTTTTTAGCTTCTACATTTACACGGTAGTTTGTTCCACCTTTAGCTTTACAACCAGATATAACCGTCTTAATAGAGTTAATCATTCGTCCCTCTTTACCAATTAGTTTACCAACATCTTCAGCATGAGCTTCAATGGTAATCTCATTATAGTTCTCTTCTAAGTTTTTCATAGAAACAGAAATATCTTCAGGGTGGCTAACTAAAAGCTTGGCATATTCAGCGACGAACTCTATAACCATAACTACTATTTACCTGTAATTTTTTTAACTCTATCACTCATTTGAGCACCAACACCAAGCCAATAGTCTAATCTTTCAGAATCAAACTTTACATTATCTTCTTTAACCATTGGGTTATAGTGACCAATTGATTCAATCCAACCACCATCTCTTCTTTTTCTACTATCTGTTACTACAATTCTATAAAATGGTTTTTTCTTTCTTCCCATTCTTGTAAGTCTAATTGTTGTCATCTCTATTCCTTTATTTTATTATTATATATATAAGTACTGACAACTGCTCTTAATGACTAAAACACTCATCAACACTTTATTAAAAGCGAATTTTATCTAAAAGATTATTATTTAAAGCTTGTATTTGGAAGTTTTTTTGCTCTTATTAAGCCCTGGCTAACTCTTCTACTCTTCTTTAGTCTATCTAAAAACCCTCTTCTATCAATTCTTAAGCCAACTCAAAAAAACTTTTAAATATAATTAACCATCTAGTTAGTTTATTGTAAAACAAAGGTCACATCATGAAAAGACTCTTACTACTTTTTATTATCCCATATATGCTAAATGCACACACTATCCAAGAGCTTTTTGACGCTCTAAAATCACACTCACAAACAAGAGTTGATGAGATGGTTATTCAAAAAGCAGAGGTTGCCGAGAAACAAGCTAAAGCACAACTATCTCCTAATGTAGATTTTTTTACATCATTAGATAGATATACAAGAGATACAGCTCTTGTTCCCATTGCTCCAAGTGAGTCGGCTAAGATGTTAAAAGATTCTAGCATAGCTCAACCCTTTAGTAAAAATATGCTAAGAACAGGTGTTAAGTTTACGATGCCTCTCTTTGTGGAGTCTATCTCAACAATGATACAAAAAGCAAAAACTATGCAGAGTAGTGCTAAAGCTAAAAAAGAGATAGATTTACTTAAAAATGAAGCATTAATTGTGGGAAGTAATGCCAATTTACGATATTTAGAGGAGTTAGAGACTTCATTAGAGCAGAAAGAGAACTCTCTACAAGAGACTAAAAGAGTTCTTCAAGTAAAAGTAGATAGTGGACGCGTTCCTGCTTCTGCACTCTATAAGTTAGAAGATGGATTAAATCAGATTGCTATTGCTAAAAATAGTATTGAGTTAAAAAAACAAGAGATAATAGCTAAAATTGAGAGCCTAACAGGCATAGAGATTACCCACTCAATTCCAATGCAAGAGTTAAATAGTGTGACTCAAGATGAGTTAGGTTCACTAAAACCTCTCCAAGAGAAGATAGAG
>JALWNF010000241.1 GCA_026995985.1 Campylobacteraceae bacterium | reverse complement strand
TCTTCGTTCTCACTCTGAGTCTATTACTATTACTTTTGAAGATGGTGTAGATGTCAATGTAGAGGAGGCTAGAGAGGCACTTGCATCTTTTGAACATGTAGAGTTGGTAGATGACCTTAAAAACAATATCTACCCAATGCCAATGACAGCAACCGATACCGATGAGACTTATGTAGGAAGAGTTAGAAAAGACCTCTTTGCTCCAAATATACTTCATCTTTGGGGTGTAGCAGACCAAGTAAGAGTAGGGGCTGCAACTAATGCAGTGCGTATTGCTCAAAAGTGGATAGAGTTAGAGGATTAGTATGAAGTTTATTGAACATATTTTTGAGAGTGGTTTGTGGAATACAAGATTTTTTGTACTTTTGGCAGTTTTGTTCTCTATGCTTGGAGGGGTAGCACTCTTTATTGTTGCTTCTGTTGATGTTTGGAGTGTTGTAGTAAATGTAGTGAGTACCTATGTAAATCATCTTCACCCAGAGAAGTTTCATGAACAGATTGTTGGTGGTTTGATTGGAGCAGTTGATTTGTATCTTATGGCTGTTGTTATGTTTATCTTTGGATTTGGACTCTATGAGCTATTTATCTCTGAGATTGATGTAGCAAAAAGACAGGGTGCATCAAAAATCTTAGAGATTCATTCACTAGATGAGCTTAAAGATAAACTAGGAAAAGTAATTGTAATGGTCTTGGTGGTAAACTTTTTCCAACGTGTACTTTTTACAAACTATGAAGGAGCATTAGACCTTGTCTATTTTGCCATATCTATTTTGGCTTTGGCTGTAGCACTATATTTTTTACATAAAGGAAGTAACCATTAATGAGTAAGATTTTTGTAGACGCATGTCTAGGTAAAGAGACTCCATACACACCTGTATGGATGATGAGACAAGCAGGACGATACCTACCTGAGTATATGAGAGTAAGAGAGGAGGCTGGAAGTTTTTTAGAGCTCTGTCATGACCCTAAAAAGGCAGCTGAAGTGACACTTCAACCAGTTGATATTATTGGTGTAGATGCTGCGATTTTATTTTCAGATATATTAGTGGTTCCTGATGAGATGGGTATGGATTTAAGCTTTGTAAAGGGTGAAGGTCCAAAGTTCTCTGACCCTATTAGAACACAAGAAGATTTAGACCGATTGGTAAAAGGAAAAGAGGTAGCCGATAGGCTTACTTATGTTTATGATACTATTAAAATAGTTAGAGAAGAGCTTAGAGATGATATAGCTCTTATTGGCTTTTGTGGAGCTCCTTGGACACTTGCAACCTATATGATAGAGGGACAAGGAACAAAGACCTACAATATCTGTAAAAAGATGATGTACTCAAACCCTGAGCTTCTACACAATATCTTACATGAAGTAACTCAAGTTGTAAAATACTATATGGAACAACAGATAGTCTCAGGTGTAGATGTAGTACAGATTTTTGATAGCTGGGCAGCAGCGATTGAGCCTAGTAAATATGATGAGTTCTCATGGAGATATATGGTTGAGATTGCAGACTATTTAAAGTCTAAATACCCTGATACTCCTATTATTATGTTTCCTAAAGGTATTTCAGCCTTTGTAGAACGTGGTTGGGTCTATGGTAATTTTGATGTATTTGGCGTTGATTGGGGAACTCCAATGGCACTAGCAAAAGAGAAATTAGGAGATAGATACGTTCTTCAAGGAAATATGGAGCCGTGTAGACTTTACAGCAAAGAGGCAACTACTGAGTGTGTTGAGTCGTTAGCTGAGACTATGCGAGATGGAAGACACATCTTTAATTTAGGTCATGGGATTTTACCTGATGTACCTGTAGAGAATGCAATTCACTTTGTTAATGAGTGTAAGAGGGCTTCTAAGCGTTCATAGCTATTTATTGTGGGTATATTATACCCACAATCTTAAAAATTATTCATCTATCTCTCTACCATTAGTAGGTTGAACAGGTCTGTTGTTAGGGAAGCTAAATGTACTAAAGAATGCATTGATTTGCTCTTTTGAAGCAGTTAGTGGAGTTTTGAAAACATGCCATTTTACATTTTCGCTACATGGAGGAGTTGTTAATGAACCCATAAATTTGTAATACTCTTTGTTCTTAGGCATAAGAGCTTTTACTTCATCAGCAGTAAGACCACACTTTACAGCCTCTCCAACTTTTAAAGAAGATAGCTTTTTCCAAGCTTTTGCAAGAATAGGATTTT
>JALWNF010000240.1 GCA_026995985.1 Campylobacteraceae bacterium | reverse complement strand
GCGATGCTATGGCACGCTACTACAGAAAACAGAACTACAATGTCCTTCACCCAATAGGGTGGGACGCTTTTGGTATGCCTGCTGAAAATGCAGCGATTAAAAATGGACGACACCCAAAAGAGTGGACATACAGCAATATTGACTATATGAGAAAAGAGTTAAAATCTTTAGGACTCTCTTTTTCTGAAACAAGAGAGTTTGCAACGTGTGATGAGCTCTACACTAAGTGGGAGCAAGAGTTTATTATTAGGATGTATGAAGAGAAACTTCTCTACCGTGAATCAACCACAGTAAACTGGTGTAATGAGTGTCAGACTGTTTTGGCAAATGAGCAGGTAGAGGAGGGGTGTTGTTGGCGTTGTGACAACAAGGTAGAGTTAAAAGAGATGCCAGGGTACTACCTAGATATTCGTAAATATGCCGATGAACTGCTAGAGGACTTAAAACTCCTAGAGGGGAAATGGCCTTCACAAGTCTTAGCCATGCAGAGTAATTGGATTGGAAAATCGCAAGGGTTAGAGTTTACCTTTAAACTCTCAGATGCATCAAAAGAGAAGTTAGGTGGCAAATTTGAAGGTTTTGATGTCTTTACCACTCGTCCTGATACTATCTTTGGAGTAACCTACACAGCTTTAGCTCCTGAACACCCAATTGTAAAAGAGTTAATAAAAAATGAGCTTTTAGATGCAGAGGTAATTGAGCAAATCAGAGCTATCTCAAATATGAGTGAGGTAGAGAGAGCCAAAGCAGGAAAGGAGGGGTTTGACTTAGGTATTACGGTTATTCACCCACTTACAAATGAGGAAATTTCTGTTTGGGTAGCAAACTTTGTTTTGGCAAGTTATGGGGGTGGGGCAGTTATGTCTGTACCAGCACATGATGAGCGTGACTTTGAGTTTGCAATGCAGTACAATCTACCTCTAAAATATGTCATTGATGGAGGAGAAGAGGGCAAAGCCTATACAGGTGATGGAGTTCTTATAAACTCTGGTGAGTTTAATGGCATGAAAAATAGCGAAGCAAAATCAGCCATAATAAAACTCTTTGAAGAGAAAAACTTAGGAAGAGGAACAACTAACTACAAACTAAGAAACTGGGGAGTTTCTCGTCAACGCTATTGGGGTGCTCCTATTCCTTTTGTGCATTGTAAGAGTTGTGGACTTGTTCCTGAAAAGGTAGAGAACCTACCTATTGCTCTTCCTGAAGATATAGAGATTACAGGTGGGGGGAATCCACTAGCAAAACACCCTACATGGTCAAAGTGTAGTTGTCCTAAGTGTGGACGTGATGCTAAACGTGAGACTGATACGTTAGATACCTTTGTGCAATCCTCTTGGTATCAGTTTCGTTACGCAACTCACCCAGACAAGTGGGACTCTTGTGGAATAGACAAAGATGATGTAGCCTATTGGTTAGGTGTTGACCAATATATTGGTGGAATAGAACATGCCATTTTACATCTACTCTATGCACGTTTCTTTACCAAAGCTTTAAGAGATATAGGTGTTATAGATAATCTAAAAGAGCCATTTACAAGACTTCTTACCCAAGGTATGGTGCTTATGGACGGTGCAAAGATGTCTAAGTCAAAAGGAAATACAGTTGACCCAGATGCACTAATAGAGAAGTATGGAGCAGATACAGCTAGACTCTTTATACTCTTTGCTGCTCCTCCTCAAAAAGAGCTAGAGTGGAATGACTCAGCTGTTGAGGGGGCATTTAGATTTCTTAAAAAACTATATGCTAGAAAATCAAAAGTGACTACCAATGAGCTCCCAACCATTGAGCATAGTTCACTTAGCAAAGAGGAGAAGTTAGCAAGAGCTAAAGTCTATGAGGCGTTACAGAAGTCTGTAGATGTATATGAAAAAACATTTGCCTTCAATACTCTTATAGCTAGTTGCATGGAGGCTCTAAATGCACTAGATAAGCAAGATAACGGCTTAGTGTGGAGTGAGGGAATGTATATAATTACTCATCTTTTAGAGCCAATTACACCTCATATCTGTGCAGAGCTTAGTGAAGAGCTTTTTGCTTCTAAAAACTTAGCAGGAAAGATAGAGGTTTTAGATGAGGTATTTAAGCAAGATACTATTACTCTAGCTGTAGCAGTAAATGGTAAACGAAGAGCTGAAATAGAGGTAGCCTCAAGTGCTTCTAAAGATGAGATTATATCTCAAGCAAAAGAGAGTGT
>JALWNF010000239.1 GCA_026995985.1 Campylobacteraceae bacterium | reverse complement strand
GACCCAGATAGAATCCCTTTCCCATTAAGAAGAGCTCCAGGTTCAAAAAGAGGTGAAGGTAAATGGATTCGCTCTTCTTGGGACGAAGCAATGAAAGAGATTGGAGCTAAACTTGCAGAGCTTGTTAAGAGTGATGATGAGCGTGCAAAAAATATGTTTATCTACCAAGTTGGGCGACCAAATGAGAATGGATTTGGACCTAGAGTTCCTATGTCTATGGGGCTTGATGGTTGGGATTCTCACACAAACATCTGTTCGGCTGGTGCTAGAGAGGGTACAATTCAGTGGACAAATGATGATAGAAACTCACCAGATTGGTCAAATGCTAAATTGATTTTTTTACAGTCATCTCACGCTGCTGATGCTGGTCACTACTTCCAACAAGCAGCAGGTCGTATTGCTGAGGCTCGTAAAAAGGGTGCAAAGCTTGTTGTTATGGACCCACGTCTATCTAACTCTGCTGGTATTGCTGATTTGTGGGTTCCATGTTATCCAGGGACAGAGACAGCACTATATCTATACCTTGCAAACAGAATCTTAAATGAAAAAGATATTAATGGTAATGACCTTGTAAACCACAATTTTGTAAAAAATTGGGTAAACTGGGACAGACTTATGGCCAACAAAGAGTATTTAGCTCTTCTTGTTGAGAAGGGTTATATTAAGTCTGTACCTCAAGGGGATACATATGAAGATTTCATTAAAATGATTTCTGAAATGTACCAACCTTATACACTTGACTTTGTTGTGAAAGAGTGTAGAATTGAGGCTAAAACTGTTGAGAAACTCTATGATATGTTTATAGATGCAGGTACAAGAGTTGCTACCTATATTTGGAGAGCAGGACCAATTGGTCACCGTGGTGGTTGGATGATTGCTCGTTCAGCATTCTTACCATTTGTTCTTCGTGGAGCCATGGCAGGAGATATTGGTGGAGTTGGTCTACACCACTGGCATGTTATTTCTGTAAATGGTAAAGGTGAGGCTGCAACAGTATCTGGAGAACACCCTAAAAAGGTTGATGCTTGGAACGAGTTGGCTTGGCCACCTGAGTATCCATTGAGTACTTATGAGATGAGTCACATCTTGCCTCATATGCTTCTTGATGATGAGTGGAGAGAGAAGTGGAACAAAAAAGGGCTTAATATCCCTGATAAACTAGCAGTCTACTGTCCAAGAATGTATAACCCTGTTTGGATTAACCCAGATGGATTTAGATGGATAGAGGCACTAAAACGTGAAGATAAAGTTGAGTTGTCATTTAACCTCTCTCCTACATGGTCTGAGACAAACTGGTACTGTGACTATGTACTTCCTGTAGGACTTGCAGGTGAGCGTCATGACCAACACTCAGAGGCGACACAACCTACAAGATGGTTAAGCTTTAGACAACCAGCTCTTAGAGTTGCATTAGAAAAACTTGGATGGAAACCTAAACACCCTGCACGTGGTACACTTGAAGCTCACATGGCTTCAGGTCTTGGTGAGATTTGGGAAGAGGTTGAGTTCTGGGCGAACCTTATGACAGACTATGTTGACCCAGATGGAAGCTTGGGTGTTAGAAAATATTGGGCATCTAAAAAAGACCCAAGCAGAGCTGTTAGCATTGCAGAGTGGTATCAAGCAGCATTTGATAACCTTCCAAATCTTAGAGAGACAGCTAAGAAGAAGTATCCTAACTCAGAGTTCCCTAACTATGAGCTTATGAGAGATATGGGTACTTGGATGGAAGAGGATAATATCTATAGACCTCAAGAGAGACCACTTAAAAAAGTTGGTGACAAGTATATAGCTCATGGACATGAGTACCCTGTTGATGAGGTTGAAAAAGATGCCTTTGGAACACTCTTAGTTGAGCATGATGGTGAAAAACACGCTATTGGTATTGAGGTTGATGGTAAGATTGTTCAAGGGTTCCACACATTAAGTAAAAAGCTTGAGTTCTTCTCTGAGTGGTTTGCAGAGTGGAAGTGGCCTGAGTATGCTGTACCAATCTACCCTAAAAATAAAGAAGAGCGTCAAAAGATGATTCACCTTGTATCGCAAGTTCACCATGACTATATGACAAAAGAGAATGAGTTTGCTGTAAATACAATCTTTAGATTGCCATATAACATTCACACTCGTTCAATTAACTCTAAACACCTTATGGAGATTTCACAAAACCATAACCCTGTTTGGATAAATACAGAGGATGCAAAACGTCTTAATATTAAGCAAGGTGAT
>JALWNF010000238.1 GCA_026995985.1 Campylobacteraceae bacterium | reverse complement strand
TCTCCCCCATTGTCTTCTCCCCAAACTTCAAGTTGCTGTTCATACTTTAGCCCTATAAGGGTTAGTTTTTTTGGGTAGCATATAAAGTTACTATCTGCTAAGTGACGAAAGAGTTTCTGTTTTGGTGTTAAGATTTCAGGTTCAGGGCAGATTGGACACTCTTTTTCTACAATCTTAGGCTCTGTTTGATTGCACTCAGGAGGAGTGGGGCAGGGTTGGCACTCTTTGTCAATAACTTTAACAGTTTGAATTTGAGTTGTGCAGTATTTTTTGTAGTAGGGCATCCAGATATCCTCTCCATATATATAAAATAGTACAATAGAGCTTAGAAGTAAGATAGTAAAAAGTAAGAAGTGATATATAAGATTTTTCATAGTGCTATTTTAGCATAAAACACTATAGGTTTAATTTTATTAAAATAATATTTATAAAAATCTAATTCATATATATTCCCACCAATAAAGGTGGGAGTTAGTAGAAGTTAGAATTATTTAACAAGAGTAAGTAGAGATATACTCGTAAGCTGTTGGTCTTCCCTCAACAGGTATAACGTGTCTATCAAACATATAGTCAACATACTCTTTAATATACTCAGGACTCATAATTGGAGCTAGGAACTCATGGTCTTTTTCAAGTCCCTCAAGAGCATCTCTAAATGAGTTTGGAAGTTCAGGAATTCCTCTTGCTGCTATCTCATCTCTACTAAGCTCAAATAGGTCTTCGTTAATTGGTCCTACTAAGTCATAACCACCATTTTTAATTCCATCAAGACCAGCCATCATAAGAACAGCAAATGCAAGGTAAGGACAAGATGTAGAGTCAGGGAAACGAGTCTCAATTCTAGTTGCCTTCTCTCCTGCACCATAAGGAATACGACAAGCAGCAGAACGGTTTTGGCTAGAGTATGTTAAGATTCTTGGAGCTTCAAATCCTGGAAGTAGTCTCTTGTAAGAGTTTGTACTTGGGTTTGTAAATGAAGCAACTGCCTCTTTGTGTTTAAAGATACCACTTAGGTAGTCAAGTGCTGTTTTAGAAAGATTAGCGTAAGCTCCCTCTTCATAGAATAGGTTTACTCCATCTTTCCATAGAGATTGGTGAACATGCATACCATTACCATTGTCATTGTAGATAGGTTTTGGCATAAATGTAGCTGTTTTACCATTGAGGTGTGCAACCATCTTTACAACATATTTATACTTTTGAACATTATCTGCTGCTGTAATAATATCAGAGAATACAACACCAATCTCATGTTGACCCTGTGCAACTTCGTGGTGACCTAGAACAACTTCAAGTCCAACATCTTCAAGAACTTGCATTATCTCTGCTCTTAAATCTACACCAGAGTCTGTTGGCATAGTTGGGAAGTATCCACCTTTAATTCTTGGTCTATGACCCATATTTCCTACATCACCATAGTCAGCATCATCAGCCCAGTGACCTTCATCTGTCTCTACCTTAAATGATTGATGGTTATCTTGGTCAACAATTTTTACATCATCAAAAATAAAGAACTCATTTTCTGGTCCAAAGTAAGCTGCATCTGCTACACCAGCATCTTCAAGTGCTTTAAGTGCTTTTTTAGCAATACTTCTTGGACACTTAGCATAAAGCTCACCTTTGTAGATGTCATAAACATCACAGATAACAACTACGGTACTATCAGCAGTAAATGGGTCAAGGAATGCAGAACCAACATCAGGCTTAAGAAGCATATCAGACTCATTAATTGGTTGCCAATTTTCGATTGAAGAACCATCAAATGGAAGTCCACCCTCTAGTTTATCTTCATCAATAGCACTCATTCTGTATGAGATGTGGTGCCATGCACCCTTTACATCTGTAAATCTAAAATCTACAAACTCTACTTCATTCTCTTCACAGAATTTAAAAAATCCAGCGACATCATTCTCTTCTACAAATTTACCCATTGGTAATCTCCTAAAAATTAAGTTGCAACGATTGTAGCAAAGATTTTAATAAAAGTCATAATTTTTTTGATTAAAAAGTAACCAATTCTCTTTGATGTTGTTCAAAAGTAACAGCTTTAGTATAACCTATTTTTTTTGCTAGTTTAGCCACTTTATCATACTTAAAGCCTACCTGTCCAACAGCATGAGCATCAGAAGAGAAGGTAATGGGAATATCTAGTTCATAAGCAACTTCTAGTAAAGATTGAGAAGGATATATCTCTTTACATGGTTTTCTTAGTCCTGCTGAGTTGAGTTCTA
>JALWNF010000237.1 GCA_026995985.1 Campylobacteraceae bacterium | reverse complement strand
CTACTTATGAATGCTATTCCTGCTATTGTTGCAGGAGTAGAGGAGATAGTTGTCTGTACTCCTGCTCCTGATAATGAAATAAATGAACTTCTTTTAGCTGCTTGTCACTTGTGTGGAGTAACTAAAGTATTTAAGGTAGGTGGAGCTTCAGCTATTGGGGCTATGGCTTATGGTACAGAGACTATTCCTAAAGTAGATGTTATTACAGGACCAGGGAACATCTTTGTAGCTACAGCTAAAAAGCTAGTTTATGGTGAAGTAAATATAGATATGATAGCAGGACCAAGTGAGATTGGAATATTGGCCGATAGAACAGCTAAAGATGACTATTTGGCTATTGATTTGCTCTCTCAAGCAGAGCATGATGAGATGGCATCTTCTATATTAATTACTACCGATGCGACTTTAGCTCTTAAGGTAGCATATAAGGTAGAGGAGTTTTTAAAAAAACTATCTCGTGAAGAGATTGCAAGGAAGTCTATTGAGGAGAGAGGAGCGATTATTGTAACCCAGACAATGCAAGAGGCAATTGAGTTGATGAATCAAATAGCTCCTGAACATTTAGAGGTAGTAACAGCAAATCCAATGGAGTTGTTAGGTCAAATAAAACATGCAGGAGCTATATTTTTAGGAGAGTATACCCCTGAACCTATAGGTGACTATATTGCAGGGCCAAACCATACCTTGCCAACAGGAGGAACAGCTAAATTCTACTCTCCATTAAGTGTTGAACACTTTTTAAAGAAGTCATCTATTATCTCAATTACACAGCAAGGGTTAAATGAGATAGGTGAGGCGTGTGCATTAATTGCTAATATAGAAGGATTAACAGCTCATGAGAAGTCGGTTAAAATAAGATTAGATAAATAGTTGAAATTTATAGAGTCAACATTGACCAAATAAAAAACTCTATTGGTCGGCGTAAAATCCCGACCTTGCAGATAGAGTTATTATAGGTTATAGAAGTGTTTTAATGCTCTAATAATCATAGCATTTTTAGAGATACTTTCACTCTTAGCATCTGTATCAACCTGCTCATAAAGGTCAAGTGGAAGCGTAATAGAGAAGATTTTTGTTCTATTTTTCTTCTGTTTCTTGATGTCAGAAACTATATCTTTTAGAACATCAATCATCTTATCTGTATCTATTGGTTTTCTAATAAAGTTATTTACACCAATTTTTACAGCCTCTGAGATATTTCCCATATCATTACTTGCAGATACAATAACAATAATCTGCTTAGGGTTAACCTCTCTAATCTCTCTAGCCACCTCTAAACCACTTTTTCCTGGTAATACAATATCTATAAAGATAATATCAGGACTATGTTGTTCAAATAGTTGTAGTGCTGATGTTGCATCAGTCGCAGAGTAGACATTGGCAAAGAAGTTTTTAAGTGTAGTGCACATTAACTCATTTGTCTCTGGCTCATCTTCTAAAACAAGTGTTTTAAGCTTCTTTGTCTCTTCTACAATTTTCATTAAGTCAGTATTCATAATTGCTTCCTATTTCCTTTTTTTATTTTTAATAGATTGTAACATGTTAACTATTAAGTTAAATTAAAACCTAATAAAAAAGATTATTCTTTACATAAATTATACTAAATATTATCTCTTTGAGATAACTCTTCTTCAAATGCCCAAGAGCTTCTATGCTCTTTTATAACCTTTTTGCTAATGCTCTCTATAAGCATGGACTCTTTATCTTCTAGCATCATGTAGATTTCACCTGTAGGCTCTACCAACATACTGTCACCATAAAACTTCCATTTAATCTCCTTATCTTTAAACTCTCCAAGTCGATTTGCTCTTAAAATATAGCAACCATTTAAAAAAGCTCTTGTCTTAATAATCTCTCTCCAACGATTATGTGAATCAAAAGTTGAAGCAGTGGGTAGTAGTACTAGGTCAACCTTTTTTTGTATGACCTCTTGCCAAAAGTAGTCAAAGTGTAGTTCAAAACCACCCATAACCATAATTTTAAACCCTTCTACCTTAAATGTTAGAGGGGCTTCTAACTTTTTAACTTTATTTGCAAATATCTTTTTCTCATTCCAATGTTTATAAGGTATAAGAATCTGCTGTTCATAGTAGGTTATAGATTTTTCACTAATTTTAACGATTGTCTTTATATACTTCTCATCTTTAACTATTATAATAGGTGCAACAAATACTATGTTATATTTAATAGCAAACTTTTTAAGCATTTCTATATGTTTGTCACTCTGTTTTTTAACCATATTTATGGGTAAATTTAGTAGCTCTTTAAAAAAATGGTTAAGTACATACTCTCCTAGTAAAACAACTTTTACCCCTCTACTATGAGCAGTTTTTAAATAGAATTCAAGTTTGGTAGCCTGCATTCCCAATGTTGGAAGTTGAAGAGCTGCAATAGTTAGTGTTGTATCTTTTTGCATTATTGTGAACCTGAATAGTCTTTCTCTATAATCTCAATCTTAACTTTTGCCTCTTCTATCATCTTTTGTGCATCTTTAATATGAGCAAGACCCTTTTCATATAGCTTTAGGCTCTCTTCTAGTGTAATATCTGGATTCATTAATTGGTTTAATATCTTTTTTGACTCTTCTACTTTCTGTTCAAATGTATCAGTTTTCACTCTTTCTTTACCTTTATAGCATATTTAATTTATCTTTTATAATTGTATCAAATTTTTCTATCTCTACCAAAAATGCATCATGACCATAATTACTATCTATCTCATAGTAACTACTATTTTGTCCATTGCGTTGCATCATACGATGAATATGCTCCATCTCTTTTGGAAAAAATAGGTAGTCACCCTTAAATGAGATGAGTGTAACTTCTGCTTTTATACGTAAAATAGCCTCATGTAAAGAGTCATATCCACGACTTAAGTTAAAGGTATTTATAGCTTTAACTATGTATAGATAGCTAAGTGGGTCAAATATCTTAGAGAAGTTATTTGTGTTGTACTCCATATAACGTTCAACCTCATATCGTCCAAAGAGTTCAAATAGTCCATCATTGTTAACATAGTTTCTTCCAAACTTACTATTCATAGAATCAGGTGAGAGGTAGGAGATATGACCAGCAATTCGTCCAATAGCTAAACCATCTAGCCCCTTTTCTCTAAAGGCACCTTTTTCATAGTTCCCATTTTGAAATCTTGGGTCTCGTCTTATGGCTTCCATAGCTACTTTGTTAAAGGCAATTGCCCAAGGTTGTGTGGCATAGGTTGTTGCTAGGGCAATAATTTTGTCTGCAAAGTTAGGATAGTCTACAGCAAACTGTAATGCTTGCATTCCTCCCATAGAGCCACCAATAATAGCTTTAAGATGGTGAATCCCTAAGCTAGATAGGAGTTGCTTTTGGGCTTTAATCATATCTTTAATTGTAATAACAGGAAACTTTAGACGAAATGGGGTAAGTTTTGGATAGTCGTTATCCATAGGACCTGTACTTCCAAAACATGAACCAATAACATTGGTTGAGATAACAAAATACTTAGTAGTATCAATCGCTTTTCCATCACCAATGAGCCTGTCCCACCAACCAGCTTTCCTCTCTCCCTCATGAAGACCAGCTGCATGAGCTGACCCACTAAGAGCATGGCAGATTAATATGACATTTGAGGCATCTTTATTTAGCTCACCATAGGTCTCATAGGCAATTTTATATGGTTCTAAGATTCTTCCACTCTCCAAATATAGAGGTGTTGTAAAGTGGGCAATATTTGTTTCTATTTTCATTGAGTGAATTTTATCTAATTTGTACTTTAGTAAATAAAATATAGTTGGAAAAATAGTTTTTTTAATAGTTGTTCTCAACAAATTTTATGTTTTATGGTTTTATTTAATTGTGATATGATAAAATAGAAAGAACTTTCATAGGAGTTGTATTATGAAATTAAAGGTTATATTATTTATATTATTAATATATGTTCAACTTTTTGCTGTTAGTAAAAAAGATGTTGAGTACTATGTTAAGAAGTATATAGAGAAGAAAACGCACTCAAAAGTTGAAAAGATTGAGACAATCTCAACTTATGAGATTGGTGGTACTAATGGTTGGCATGTCTACTTTTTATCATTAGATATTAAACTAAAGATGGGTAAAGTCTATCGTACTAGACATCTCTCTCAAACAGTTTTTGCTAAAGATAAAAAGATAACCTTCTCCTTAAAAAATGAGAAAGGGCAGGATTATGCTAAGATTTTAAAGCCTCTAGTACCCAAAAGTGCTTATAACAAGCAACATCTTTTAGTCGGTAATGTAGATGCAAAACATAAAATTTTATTGATTTCTGACCCATTTTGTCCATTTTGTCAAGAGATAGTTCCTCCATTAATTACAGCTGTTCAACAACATCCAGACCTATTTGCTCTATATAGTTATCAGTTACCTTTAGTTCGTATACATCCTGCATCGGCAGTTGTAACAAAAGCTATGGTTATTTTACATGAAGAGGGAAAAGTAGAAGATTATAAAAAGATGTATCATCTTGATGTTAGTGAGAAAGAGAGAAGAGAAGATGTTATTTTAAAAGCTATAGAGAAAAAAATTGGGAGAAAGTTTACTCATAAAGAGCTAATGAGTCCAAAAATAAAAAAGATATTAGACTTTGATATAGCTATGAAAAAGCGTCTTTTTGTTACAGGTACACCAACCATTTTTATAGATGGTGTTTGGGACCCTACACGTTTAGCTTATAAAAGATATATTGCACAAGCAAAAGAGGAAGAGAAAGAAGAGAAGGGCTTTTTTGCCTCTCTCTTTGACTAGTTAAGAGCCTTTGCTAAGTCATCAATAAGGTCTTGAGTATCTTCAAGTCCTACACTTA
This sequence comes from Campylobacteraceae bacterium, assembly GCA_026995985.1. GTDB lineage: Bacteria > Campylobacterota > Campylobacteria > Campylobacterales > Sulfurovaceae > UBA1140. The sequence continues at coordinate 5,156 of JALWNF010000237.1, read as the reverse complement.
AGCGTATAAGCCCACCAGGAACACCCGCATCAATAAGCTCTTGAGCTGAGAGTTGTTGGTGTGTTGTACTAGCAGGGTGGGTAATAATCGACTTACTATCTCCAATATTTACTACTACTTTAAATATCTCTGTTTTGTTAGCAATTGCTTGTGCCTCCTCTTTTGTTGATACTTCAAAAGATAGTAGTCCACTTTGACCTTTAGGAAAATATTTTTGTGCTAAAGCATAGTTTGCATTTGACTTTAAACCAGGATAGTTAACTCTTTTAACTTTTGGGTGAGACTCTAAAAACTCTGCTATTTCTAAAGCAGACTTAGCGTGTTGTCTCATTCGTAAAGGTAGAGTCTCTAAGCCTTGAATATATAGCCATGAGTTAAATGGACTAGGTGTAGCTCCTAGGTCACGAAGTAGTGAAAGACGCATTCTAAGAGAAAATAGTGGTAATGGCAAATTGGAGTAGACTAAACCATGGTAGCTCTCATCTGGTTTATTAAAGTGTTCGTAACGAGGATTATCTTTAATAAGCTCTACAAGATTTTCTCTCTCAACTACTATTCCACCAAGTGCTAAACCTTGACCTGTTGTATATTTACTTGCACTATGGACTACAATATCACAACCAAAGTCAATTGGTTTACAAAAAATTGGAGTAGCAACAGTGTTATCAACACAAGTTATTATTTTATATTTTTTTGCAATAGCCACAATAGCATCAAAATCAGCTACATCAATACTTGGATTTGTAATACTCTCAAATAGAATAAGTTTTGTCTTCTCATCAATAAGCTCTTCTATCTCAGATGGATTAGTAACATCAAAGTAGCGAGTCTCTATACCAAATCTTTTAATGGTATGTCCTGTAAGAGTGGTTGTGCCACCATATACCTGTTTTGCTACAATTATATTATCTCCAGCCTCTGCAACATTTGCTATAGTATAAAAGATAGCAGCCATTCCAGAGGCAGTACCAATAGCAGCAACACCATGCTCAAGAGTAGCAAAACGCTTTTCAAATATATCTGTTGTTGGGTTCATAAGCCTTGTATAGATATTTCCTAACTCTTTTAGCTCAAAAAGGTCTGCTGCGTGTTGGGTATCTCTAAACTCATAAGCTGTTGTTTGATAGATAGGAACTGCCATAGTTCCCATAGAGTCTTTAGTGTATCCTGCATGGATTGCAAGAGTTTGTTCATTCATTTAGTAATCCTTAGTTATTATTTGAAAAAATTATAACTAAAGATTTATTTATACTCTATAGTTTCTATATCTATTTTTCTATTTTCAAAAGGTTCAACAATCGCTTTAATATCATTTAAACTATAATGAAGAGGGAAACCAATGGGTGAGTTTTGGGCAGTAGTTTCTAAAATATAGTAAGGTTTACCATTGATATATAGTGCTTTTTTATTTTTTATTTTAGTAAGAGGAACAATTACAAAGATATGTTTTGGAACTAAAACAAAGTAGCTTTTAATGTCTATTTCATGTAGTAGAGATACAAGTAGATTACTTTTGTCGTCACAGTCACCAAAGTTTTTTTGAATTGTTTGTTGAGGTGAATGGGCTTTAAAGTGGTTAATTTTATATGGAATATTAGTTACATAGTCTAAAATAGATTGTATTTTACACTCTTTTGTATGGCAATGTTTTGTAAGTATATGTGCAAGTTGGTATAGTTTTTTACTCTCTTGTATGTTATTAATATAGATTCCATCAGGAGTACTAATATGTCGTCGTTTAGAGATTAAAAGGGTATTTAATAGTAGAAATACAAAATATAAAGCAAACCCTCCCAAGATTAATTTTGATAGAGTATGGGAGAGCTTAGAGGTCATTAGATGTGAAACTCAGTATTAGCAAGTGCTATACAGTCAATCTCTACAAGTGCATTTTTAGGTAGAGTTTTAACAGCAACAGTACTTCTTACAGGTTTATGGTGTCCAAAGTAGTGAGCATAAACCTCATTAACTTTAGCAAAATCGTCCATATTGGTTAAATAGATAGTTGTCTTAATAACATCATTAAAGTGAACACCAGCTGCTTCTAGTACATAGAAGAGATTCTTCATAACTTGGTGAGTCTGATTGACTACATCATCAGCTACCATAACACCTTTTTCATCTAAAGCAATTTGACCTGATGTATAAATCATTCCATTTACTACAACGGCTTGTGAGTATGGTCCAATAGCAGCAGGTGCATTATCTGTTGAAATAAATCTCATATATTTTTTCCTTTCTATTTTTATTTACTTTCGTAAAAGATATAAGAGGTTGAGTAGTCTGAAAATTCAAAGTAGACCTTCTCTTCGCCTTTATCTCTTTTGCCATTAAAATTTTTGTCATCATATCCATACCCAAAACGGTAAGGACGTTGAATATCAACATCTGTTCCTGTAGCTGTGGTTAGTTTGTCAATTTCAATAAATCGTTTAACTAATTTATCTCCAGCATAAATATCAAGTGTTCCATTTGTACCTGTCCAGTTTTGAATAGAACGGCTTAGTTTATTTTGTGTCTCTTGGGTACAAGCTGTAAACATAAGTAAGAAAGTACTAAGAACTAGTAGTTTTAATCTCATAAAATATTCCTTTAAAAAATTGAAAAATATTTTAGCACATTTTTACCTAAAAGTAATCTTAAACCTATCTATTTTGGCATATTAAATTTTTTAGTTATTAACTCTCCATCACTATTAAAGTATAGATAGTATAGTTTATCTTTCATAACACTCAATCCTGCTAAGTAGCGTAGTGCTAAATTGGCTTGAAGTGAAGCTATATGCATAACAATAGGAGCAGTAATTCCACCTGGTTTATGGTCACTTAGGTTAAAGACACCAAAAGATGCTTTGTCAAAAAAACAAACTTGACCATTGAACTCTTCTACAGAAGCATAAATCCATGGAATTTTTTTCTCTCGTGTATAGTTATTAATCTCATAGCGAGTATGTAGATTATCTGTAGCATCTAAGATTAAGTCGTATCTATTTTCAAGCTTAGTAAATGATTTAAAATCCATTATATAGGAATTGGTTATTATAAAAGGATTTTTACTCTTTATTAGTTCTGCCACTACTTCGGCTTTTAGTCGATTTTCATCATTGAGTGTAAATGCTATTTGCCTATGAATATTATGTAGTCCTACTTTGTCAAAGTCTACTATATCAATTTGTCCAATACCAGATGTTCCCAATGCCATAGCAAGACTACAGCCAAGTCCTCCAGAACCAATAATGGCAATTTTTTTATCTTCTAAAGAGGTTTGTACCTCTTCTCCCCAAAGTTGAATCTGTCTGTTAAAGTAATCTGTTGTAGTTATCATGTCATAAGTTTATCAAAAATAAACTCGCAAGGTGCTGTTTTAGAAGCACCATATAATAAAAATAGGCACAAAAATATATATTTTGAAAAGGATTATGAATATGAAGGAGTATATTTTTTGATTTAAAAAAAGTTACTGTGGCGCGGCGGACGAGACTCGAACTCGCGACCCCCTGCGTGACAGGCAGGTATTCTAACCAACTGAACTACCGCCGCAATTTATAAAGAATTTTATCTAAAATTACTTAATATAACTTTAGAGTTATGGTGGTCGATACAAGACTCGAACTTGTGACATCTACCTTGTAAGGGTAGCGCTCTACCAACTGAGCTAATCGACCAAGTGGCGACCCCTAAAGGATTTGAACCTTTGTTTTTGCGATGAAAACGCAATATCCTTGGCCACTAGATGAAAGGGTCATCTTTTTGACCTACCAATATTTGTAAAAATGGTGGTCGATACAAGACTCGAACTTGTGACATCTACCTTGTAAGGGTAGCGCTCTACCAACTGAGCTAATCGACCAAGTGGTGACCCGTCTAGGATTCGAACCTAGGGCCCACTCCTTAAAAGGGAGTTGCTCTACCAACTGAGCTAACGGGTCAAAAAAAAATGGCGCGGCGGACGAGACTCGAACTCGCGACCCCCTGCGTGACAGGCAGGTATTCTAACCAACTGAACTACCGCCGCACCAAAACAATGTTAAGAAAAAAATGGTGACCCTTCATGGATTCGAACCATGGGCCCACTCCTTAAAAGGGAGTTGCTCTACCAACTGAGCTAAAAGGTCATATATTTTACTTAGCAATAAATAAGTGGACGGAATTATAGCCTATGGTAAAATATATGTCAAGAGTTTTTTTAAAATTTACAGATTATTTTTTAAAAGTTCAATTGCTGTATCGGTTGCTTGTGCTTGAATACTCTCTCTGTCACCTTTAAAAAGATGGAGTTGTACTATTTTCTCTTTTGGTGTTTCAATCCCAATGTAAACTGTTCCTACAGGTTTAGTTGGAGTTCCACCTGTAGGTCCAGCAATTCCACTAATAGCAATGGCATAATCAGCCGATGCCATCTTTAAGATACCACTTAACATCTCATGCACACACTCAGAGCTAACAGCTCCATGTTCAATTAGTGTCTGCTCTTTAACTCCTAACCATTGTGATTTTATCTCATTGGCGTAAGTAACTGCTGAACCCATAAGTACAGAAGAGGCTCCAGATATGGCTGTAAAAGCTGAGGCTACTCTTCCACCTGTGCAACTCTCGGCAAAAGTTATGGTTTGGTTTTTCTCTTTTAGGTTGTTTATTATCTCTATAATATTCTGTTTTGTACTCTTTTTCATAAAAAAATTATAACAAAAAATCTATTTTTTCACTCTTTAATCCTACTTGATTATTAAGATTTTAAAAAAAAGGATTTTTATGAAAAAGAGATATCAAATAGTTGCTATTTTAATACTTCTACAAGCTTGTTCTGTTAAAAGAGATACTTTTGTTCAAAAAAAAGGCAGTTGCCAAGAGTGTTGTATTGCTTTAAAAGATAGATAATAAATTTTGAAGTTGTGCTATAATTTCGTCAATATTTTATATAAGGCATGACAAAAATGGAATTTAAAGATACTTTATTACTCCCAAAAACTAAGTTTCCAATGAGAGGAAACTTACCTAACAATGAGCCAAAACGTTACCAAAAATGGTATGATGATGGAATGTATGAGCAGATGAAAGCAAAACGTGAGGGGGCTGAGATGTTTACGCTTCACGATGGACCTCCTTATGCAAATGGTGATATTCATATTGGTCATGCATTGAATAAAACACTAAAAG
>JALWNF010000236.1 GCA_026995985.1 Campylobacteraceae bacterium | reverse complement strand
GACTTCCAAACAGATAGACAGCCTCTTTTGCATCTACTCTGCGTCCACTTGTAAAGTCTTGAACTGACATTTTAGTAATGTTTGCATCTATAATTTTGTGTTTTTTAAAGTATGTTTGGTGATGATAGACTGTCATTAGTGATTTTACCGATACGAACTGAACCTTTTTGCCATTTTCTAGCTCTGCTTCGGTTAGCCATTTTGGGTACTTTTTTAGTGGTAACAGATAGACTGCATCTGTTGCATTTTGGTCAGTTAGGGTTATCTCTCCTGCTAGTAGACCGTGAGTTAGTAGTGCTAGTATTAGAAGTTTTTTCATTTTTTTGTTCCTTAAATCAAATCTTTTTTTCTAAATGCCAAATATCCAAATAGTGCAAATAGCCCACCAATAACTATTGGGTAGATTATAGCATAAACAATAAGTAAAGTTGTTCCTAATGTATCTAACAGATAGTAGGCGACAGGTCCAATTACTGTTAGTTCTGGGTCAAATAGGCTAATAGCTCCTATTCTAAATACCTCTATGGGGTTTAACATTGCTAGGGTTACAATTGTGTTGTCATCTACTCTGTTTTGAAGCATTAAACCAATGAGTGCTATATCTATAAAAGCCAATAAAAGTATCCAAACTACAAATGAGCTACCAAGTGCAATGTCGGTTGACTTTACAATAGAAGAGAGGAAAAAAGCTATGCCTAAAAAGGTAAAACAGAGTGCAAAGAGGAGTATTGAGTATAGAAATATAATACTCCAAGGTAGATTGCCACCCTTGCTTAAACCAAATATTACACCCATAATAAGAGCCAAGAAAACAGGCATAAAGACTGTAACAAAACGACCCAACATCTTACCCCAATAGTAGTGTTTTAAAGAGATAGGAAAAGAGAGCATATACTCTAAGACACTGTTCTCTTTGTCACCTGAGATTGATTTTACCGTTGTTATAAGTATGAAGATTGGTAAGATTATAATAGTAACTTGTATAAAAATTAGCAATATTCTACTAAGCCCTGTAAAACCCATAACAACAGCATCTGAGATACCTGTAATGAAAAAGAGAGCCATCAGCCCACCAAAGACAAGACTATAGACATAGAACCACTTTGAGCGAAGTGACTCTTTTATGTCTAAGTAGGCTATTAAAAATATATTTTTCATTGAGTGTTAACCTTTTTTGTATTTAGCTCTTCTATCTCAAATACTCTCTTTTTTAGAGTTTTAAAATCGACTGTGTGGTGATTTTTTGGTAGAGTCTCTTTTGTATATGCTGCAAAACCATAAGCCATAGGTGTTATGGAGTCATCTGTATAGATTGCACTTTTAGCATCTATCCATTTTCCTGTCTTAGCATCTGTAATCCAAAGCTTTATATTGCTATCTATTGGAATTTTGTTCTCACTCATCCAAAGTATAGTACAGCCAATATCATCAAATCTATAGGTTTTACCTCTCTTTAAATCTATGGCTTCTACTGCAAACTTACGCTCACTAATTGCCATTTTACAGCGTTCACACATATCTCTGTCCCAATGCATCTTTTCAACTGCACCTTTTGTTTTAGAGTCACAACCATTTACTATAGTCAATATTGAAACTATAAATATAACTTTTAATATACTCATTTTATAATCTCTCATCTTCTACAATCTTTCCAAGTTCCATATAGATTTTTCTGTTTACTAGAGGCTCTATCTCATCTAAACGGTGGGTTATATAGATGGTTGAGCAACTCTTGTCTATCTCGCTTAAGAGTTCATAGAACTGTTCACGACCCTTTGGGTCTAGGTTTGCTGTTGGCTCATCAAATATTAGCAAGTCACTCTTTTTAGATAGAGCAATAGCAATGAGTAGTTTCTGCTTCATTCCTCCAGAGAGCTTAAAAAAGGGTTTAGAGAGATTGGCTTTTAAGTCTAACTCCATTCTTTTTGCCTCTTTAAAGATACTCTCTTTAGGAGTATTTGAACTTTTACTTACATATGTTAATAGCTCTTCAATACTAAGTTTAATTGGTGGAGGTAGTTGAGGTATAAAGCTAATGCTGTTAAGTACCTCTACACGACTTTTTACAGGGTCTTTACCAAAGACTCTCATCTCTCCACTCTCTAGGTGATAGAAGCCTAAAATTGCACGAACAAGAGTTGTCTTTCCTGCTCCATTTGGTCCCATTAGTGCAACTTTGTCACCACTATTAATATTTAAGTCTATGTGGTCTAGTACATACTCCCCCATAAACTTTTTAGCAATAGTTTTAGCTTCAATTATCATAATAAATCTTTTAACCTAAAGTCATACTCATAAGCATCT
>JALWNF010000235.1 GCA_026995985.1 Campylobacteraceae bacterium | reverse complement strand
AAAAAAGAGCTTTCATCTTCAACAGAAACAGAGATTAACTTACCATTTATTACAGCTGATGCAAGTGGACCAAAACACCTTGTTCAAAAGATTACAAGAGCAAAATTTGAGTCTTTAATTGAAGATTTAGTAGCTTCTACTATTGATACTATTAAGAAAGTTCTTGCAGATGCAGATGTAACTAAGTCTGATATTAATGAAGTTGTAATGGTTGGTGGTTCAACTAGAGTTCCATTAGTTCAAAAAGAGGTTCAAGAGTTCTTTGGAAAAGAGCTTAATAAATCTGTAAACCCAGATGAGGTTGTTGCTATTGGTGCTGCGATTCAAGGTGGTGTTTTAAGAGGAGATGTTAAAGATGTATTGTTACTAGATGTTACACCACTCTCGCTTGGAATTGAGACTTTAGGTGGAGTTACTACTAAAATTATTGAAAAGGGTACAACTATCCCAGCTAAGAAGTCACAAGTGTTCTCAACAGCAGAAGATAACCAACCAGCTGTAAGTATTCATGTACTTCAAGGTGAAAGAGAGTTTGCTAAAGACAATAAATCATTAGGTATGTTTGAGCTTAGAGATATTCCAGCAGCTCCAAGAGGTGTACCACAAATTGAGGTAACTTTTGATATTGATGCTAATGGTATCTTAACAGTTTCAGCACAAGATAAAGGAACAGGTAAATCTCAAGAGATTAAGATTACAGGTTCATCTGGTCTTTCAGATGAAGAGATTGAAAAGATGGTTAGAGATGCAGAGCTAAATAAAGCTGAAGATGAGAAGAGAAAAGCTCTTGTTGAGGCAAGAAACCAAGCAGATGCTTTAGTTCACCAAACTAAAAAGTCATTAAATGATTTAGGTGATAGTTTTGATGCTACAGAAAAAGCCTCTATTGAAGCAGCAATAGCAGATGTAGAGAAACTCTTAAAAGATGACTCTGCAACAAAAGAGCAGATTGAAGAGAAAGTTAAAGTATTAACTGAAAAATCTCATAAACTTGCTGAAGCTGTTTATGCTAAAGAGCAAGGTGGAGCATCTAAAGAGCAAGGTGCTAAAAAAGTAGATGATGATGACATCATTGATGCAGAAGTAGAGTAGTCTACTTCTATTTTCTATGCATCAAGTTAGTTTAGAGGAGTTCAATAAAGCTGTCGAGACTTTAGAACTACTCTCTCTTACAACTAAAGAAGATGTCCGCAAGAAGTATCTAAAACTCTCTCGCAAATACCACCCCGATATGGAGGGTGGCTCAACCCAAAAATTCCAAGAGATTAGAGAAGCTTATGAGATTTTAGTAGCTTATATGGAAAATTTTCGTTTTGTTTTTTCTGAAGAGGAGTTCAAACAGCAGAATCCTATCTTGGTTAATGTTGGACAGAGTTGGTTAGAGGGGCATTAAAATTTTTTATCTCTTTATTCATGTAAAAATCTATCGTTACACCTCTATACTCTCTCCAAAAAAAATAGTAAAATTATGGATATAGTATTTCTATAATTCTAATCTTTCATAACTCTTAGGTTAAGAATTGGGTTGTAAATTATATTTTATTTAAAATCTTTATAATAAAGCCCTTTTCTAAGCAATATTAGTCTATTATGTGGCTCACAAATAGGAGCGACTATGAGCACTTTTCAACTAATTCTTTTTTTTATTTCGGTAGTTATATTTTATCTGTTTTTTAAACAACTTTTCTCAAGCTCTTACCCTAAACGAGGGGTTGATTATGAAGCGAAAAGAGAAGATGAACAAATTGGTGGAATAACGGAGGTTGGCAAAAATTTCTCTACACCTGAACCTCAAATCTCACGTCTTGAACAGTTATTATCTATGGCAGATAGAGCATTAGAAAAAGAGGATTTTGTTGAAGCTAATAAAGCTTTATCCTCAGCTAATATTATAGAGCCAGAAAATCAAGAGGTACTCTTAAAACTTGGTTATGTTTTAATAAAGCTAGAGCGTTTTAAAGAGGCTAAAGAGGTTTATAAAGAGCTTTTGGAGTTAAATGAGCAAGAGGATATGGCACATAGCTCTTTGGCTAATGTACTGCATAAATTAGGGGAAGATGAAGAGGCTAAGAGACACCACTTGAGAGCAATTGAGTTAGATAGTAGTTATGCACCTCACTACTTTAACTATGCTAATACTCTATATGACTTGGGTGAAAAAGAGTCTGCTTTAGAGCAGTATAAAAAAGCTTATGAACTTGATAAGAGTTTAGAAGAGGCAAATAAGATGATAAAAGAGCTTTCATAGATAAAAACTACTAGGGGAAGTTTTTTTATGCCAATTACTTATACTATAGCTCTTTTGGTTATTGTTTTTTTAGGAACATATTTTTACTCTAAATATATTTGTAAACAGGAGCTAAAAGAGTTTGTAGACTCTTTTTTAGATTCTCAACAATCTATTACCGTAGTCTATAATAAAAATAGCTTAAAACTAATTAATAGAACAGGTTTAGAGTTTTTTGGGTATAACTCATTAGAGTCACTTCTTGCTTCGCATTCAGATATTGTGGATTTTTTTATAGAAGAAGATGGTTGCATCTCTAAATATACTTATGGTAAAAATTGGGTAGAGAGTATCTATAACGATAAAACAAATAGAAACAATACAGTTAAAGTAAAAATTTTTTCAAAGAGAGATGAGTTAGAGCACTATTTTTATATAAAAATATCAAAGATGAAAGATAATAAAGAGTATCTATTAACATTTAATGATATTACAAAGTTAGAGAAAGATAAGGTCAATATAAAAAAATTAGCAGAGCTTGACCCTCTAACTCAAATTTATAACCGTGTTAAGTTGAGTGAGATGTTTAGAGGTATCTTTTTTAACGCAAAAAAGTACAATACTATTGTAACAATTATTCTTTTTGATATAGACCACTTTAAACAGATTAATGATAATTATGGACATAATGTAGGAGATAAAGTTTTACGTGAACTGTCCTCTTTAGTTCGTAGCCTACTTCGAGAGGAAGATATATTTGCTCGTTGGGGTGGAGAGGAGTTTGTTATTGTACTTGAGGGTGTATCTTTACAAGAGACAAAAAAACTAGCCTCACATTTAAGAGAAGAGATAGAGAAGTTTCCTTTTGATATTGTTGAGCATATTACTTGTAGCTTTGGAGTCACACAGTTTACTCAAAGCGATACAGAGTCTCTCTTTTTTGAGCGAGTGGATAAGGCTCTTTATGAGGCTAAAGAGAGAGGACGTAATAGGGTAGTTGTTAAAGAGGCTAAATAGTAAAATATTTAATAGCATTAATATAACTTAAATTATTTAACTTTATACCTCTATAAGCAATATCAAAAGCCGTTCCATGGTCAACAGAGGTTCTTACAATAGGTAGATTAAGAGAGATATTGATTCCCTCATCAAAGTAGAGAGCCTTAAGTGGAGCCAACCCTTGGTCATGATACATAGCAACAAAGTAGTGGTGCTGTTTACGACTTTTTGGTGTAAAGGCAATATCTGGTACAAGGGGTAGGGTGTAGACCTCTTTTCCTATTGTTTTGTGAGCTATCTCTCTAGCTTTAACGATGTATTTCTCTTCATCTCCTAATACACCATCGTCTCCTGCGTGGGGGTTGACTCCTAAGAGTCCTATGGTCTCATCTTTTTCTAGTTTATCTTTAATATTTTTATAGAAATCGATTAAAAATATAGAAAGTTTCTCTACATTTTGAACCTCTTTTACTACTTGGCTAAGAGGAATGTGCTCTGTATAGAGTGCAACATACATTTTAGAACAACCGAGCATCATAATAGCATTTGTAAAAAAGAGTTCACGTAGAGCATTTGTATGACCTTTAAAGCTTACTCCTGCTATCTCCCAAGCTTTTTTATGAATTGGCAGAGTCATAATTCCATCTACTTCATTCTCTTTAGCAAGTTCTACAGCTTTTAGAAAAGAGGCAAAGGAGTAGACACCTGCCTCTTTTGTAACTTTTGATGGCTCTATGGTAAATCTTTTGGCAACTCTGTTAACTGTTTGAAAATCAGAGGGAATAGGTAGCCCTAAAAGTTTTGAAGCCTCTTGAAGCATTATATTGTCTATGCAGTAGAGGGGCTCAATATATTTTTTAATCTCTTTATGATTTTCTAATGCAAGTTGTATACCAATACCATTTAAATCTCCAATGGATATAGCTATTTTTTTCATAATATCTCCTAAATAGACAAATTCTAACATAGTTACTATAAGGTGGAGGTATTTTGTAGTTTTATCACCTTTTTATATAAAGTAACCAAGCTTTTTAATATCCGATAATAGTTGGAGTTTCTAGGAATCTTAGCCATTTATGGCGGAGTAGTTCACATATATCAGAGACATATAAGTTGCCTCTGACTGTATAGTAATTGAATTAAAAGATATTATAATGAAGCTAAACGTGTATTGGTATTAATGACTCTTCTGCCCCATAAAAAACGCTCTCTATAAAACTTCTTTTTATTGAAATTAAAAATAACAACTTTTTTAGCTCCTGAACTAGCATGAATAAAGTTTCCATTGCCTAAGTAGATACCAACATGAGTAACTTTTCCTGTACGTTTTTTATGAGTATCAAAAAATACCATATCTCCTTTTCTAAGATGAGCATAGTCAACATACTCTCCAACTTTTGCTTGGTCTCTTGATACTCTTGGAAGATTAATCCCTGCATCTCTAAATACTTTTTGAGTAAATCCTGAACAGTCATAGCAGTAAGGGCCTGTTGCTCCCCAAACATATTTTTTACCTAATAGTCTTTTTGCATTCCACTCAATTTTATTTATAAGAGCATAAGGGTTTGAGTATACTCTTCTTTGGTGTCTTCTTGTATAAGAGTAATTTAAGCTAAGTGGGCTATATGTTGCTCTAACTACTCTTGGTGGCTCTTGTATAGGATATGTTTGAGCTAATGGTAGTGTATTGTTTATATTCATTTCCTCCTCTATAGGATATGTTTGAGCTAATGGTAAGGAGTTAATTCTTGCTTGTTGTAAAGCAATAATACTCTCTATAGATTGAGCTTTTTTCTCTGGACCTGCTTTTCCTGAACAAGCTGTAAATATAATAGTTGCTGATACAATAAGTAGGTTTGTTAAAGTTCTCTTTTTCATAATTAAAATCCTCCTTTCTCTTGTATATTTATTTGATTATTTTATGTTCATAGGATTAGTATATCAGTAAAGTTGTGTTGTAATTGTGATATTTTTTAGGATTTAGTATTTTTTTTATAATAAAGCAAAGCATTATATTGTGGGAAGGAGAAAGACAATTGAATAATAATTTTTTCTGTTTTTTAATGATTTATATTTTAATATAATATAAACTTATTAGTTTAAAAAAATATTTAAAAATATACTAAATTAACTAATAGTTACATTACTATAAGGGTTAAGTAGTTTTAATATCAATGAGTTAGAGGAGTTTTAGTACTATTTTCCTTTATACTCAATGATAGATGGTTGACTATAGTTTGGTACATTGTCGTAGGTGAAGACAGCAAAGTATTTATCTAATTTAGTTGAGCCAAAATTGTCAAAAGTATAGGTATCTGGTCCAGCATAGAGTTTTACACCATCAAATGGATTTTTAGGAGGGTGCCAACGATTTCTAACTACATAGTAGCCTACTAGGTCATCATCATCTACTCTATCCCAAGTAATTTTAATTAGCTTATTCTCTATTTTTGTCTTTAGATTTACAGGAGATGGAAGAGGGAACTTACGACGGTTAATATACTTAATCTTTAGTTGGGTAGCATTTTTACCTGAGTTTGCCCACTTTATGAGATGGTTGCGACTAAAGACAGAGGTAGGCTTTATAATAAATTTAGCCTCTTCACCCTTTCTTTGCTTCTCCTCTAGTGCCAATCGTGAATATTTATCAAAGATAAAATGGTGTTTCTTTTTAACACCAAGTTCAGCTGAACTCACCTCATACCCAATAAACTCAATTCTCTCACGCTCTTTAATATCGTTATAGGAGAACTCATCTAGGTCAACAAACTCTATGTTATAACGTATATCAGGCTTCTTTTTGACTGTTGAGTCATTATAGACCTCTAACCATGCCTCTGTAATAACAACCTCATCTGGATTTGGAAGTGAAGAGAGGTCAAATGACATATAGGCATAAATCTTCTCATCATCTTTATTAAATCCACACGCCATCTCTTCTGTTTTTATTCCATCTGGAGCAATAGTCATTGAATTTTCAAGAGGAATAGCTATCTCAGCAGGTGGAACAGTATATTTAATATCAAGTGATGGTCTATAGTGTAGTCCTCCCCCTTGGTTGCCATAACCAATATCAAAAACCATTATTTGAGAGTCTCTTCCAAGTGGTAACTCTGTTGGTCCTGTAATCTTAAAGGTAATCTTTCCATGTTTTAACTCATTTTGAATCATCTTATTTTCAAACTCATTAGCATCCCAATGTGACCATATACCTTGAGTAAGTTTTTCAGAAGGGATACTCTGACCAATAGTTGCAATATGTTTTGCTTTATGAACCTGCTCAAAGTCACGAATGTTTGGAATAGTATCTTGGTCAACAATATTTACAGTCCACTCTCCATACTTTTCAATCTTAGCAGATACACGGTTAAGTGGATATAGAGAGAATTTTGTCTCTAAGATAATAGCATTTTTTGGAATACTTGACAAATCAAATGTCATGATACCATAAGAGATACCTAGCTTTTCACTCACTCCAATCTTTAAAGAGTTTACTCCAAAGTGACCATAGTTTGCCTCTGGTGATTTCTCTGAAACATACCCTACATCACTTCTATGTGGAAAAATAGTTCTACTAAACTCATCTTCTGCTAGAAGAGTTTTTAGTTTTACCTTTGGAGGGTAAGGAGAACGAGTTTTTGTTAGTTTATCAACAGCTCTTACATAGTAGAAGTACATAGTACCACTCTTTAAGTTTTCATCTTTGAAGAACTTATTACATGTTGTACCAATTAAAGAGGAGGCATTACATGCCATTTTATTATTGAGGTTTTTATATATTTCAAAATATACATTAGCACTATCATCGTAGTCCCATTTTAGTTCGCAAGAGTTTGCATCAAAGGAGACAATCTCAAAGTTCTCTATTCGTTTTGGTGCTGTCTTTGCATAATTTTTAGCTTCACCTAGTGCGTAAAGTAGTGCAGGTATATTTTCATTAATAGACTCTTTCATATTTTGAATATAGTCTGGAATATTTCGTGTTCCTACCTCTACAACAGCTGCAATAATCCCTTTTGAGTAGTAGTATTCACGTCCTGACCCGGAGATAAGCTTTGTTGGTGGTTTTCCTCTGTTGATTCCATATTTCCGTCCTGTAATTTTATGTATATGGTAGTTCATATTAGCACATAGTGTATTCAGGTCGGTTCCCTCTATTTCACTCTCATGGTTAAACTTATGTGCTGGGAAGAAGACATTTCCTTGTGAATGGTAGTCTAGTGCAATAGTTATATTGTTATGTTCATCAACAAACTTTTTAATTGCTTGTGTCTCTGGTTCAGAAAAAGGGTATGGTCCAGAGTAGACATTAGAGTTAGTTTGAGTTGTTTTTTTAAAACCTTCAGAGAAGTTACGGTTAAGGTCAACTCCAAAGGTACCATCTCCATTGTCTCGTCTATTTTTTCTCCAAAAAGAGAAGTGTCTTTGAGAGTATACAAATCCATCTGGATTGAGACATGGTACAATATATAGCGTATTATTTGTTAATGCCTCTAAAACTTCAGGATTTTTATTATAGTTGCTTAGTAAATAGTCAATAAACTCAATAGCTAGTTCATGTCCAATCCACTCACGAGCATGGATTGTTCCTGTGTATAGTAGAGCAGGTTTTAGGTGTGCATAGGCAACGTGTAAAGAGATAGTCGCCAACATAATAGGACGACCCTCCCAAGTATTTCCTATGTTTTCAATAGTAATCAAATCAGGATATTTCTCTACACATTGTTCAAGAAAATTACAGCTTTCGTCATAGGACTTGTATTGTTGTTTCATAGATATGCCCCTAAATTTAGAATGTGAAATCTTATCAAAATATTACATAATTTGGGTTGATGTTCTAAGTCTAATATATTTAGAAAAAATAATTTATTTAAAATTAAAGCTAAGATATAATGCATAAGTTAATTTAAAAGCGAATATATAGTAATGGAAAAAATAGAAAAATATAGTATTGAGTATGAGAAACCAAAAGTAACACTTCTTCAAGAGTCAGGATTGGGTGTAGCAGAGATTGCTGCAAGGACATGTTATGATAGCTTTGAAAATAGTGAGAATGAATCTATTAAAAATGCTATGTATGAGATGGACAGAGATGCAATAAATAGTATTGAAAATTCACAACTACTCTCAAATTTAGCTTGGGTTTATCATCATCACTCCATTATAGAGCATGCAACACTCTCTTATCTTGTAGAGGGAATATCAAGAGGTGTACTTCAAGAACATGCAAGACATAGACTCCAAGCCATCTCAGTAAGAAGTACACGCTATACTATGTCCTCAGTTATTAATGCTTTTATAGCATCTACTACACTTGGAGTAGGGTCTCAGAAGTCATTTGAGTTTTTTTTAGAAAAACTTCTTGATTTAAATCTTTTTGTTATAGCTGATAAAGAGTATTTAGCTATTGAGATACGAGCAATTTACGATAAATTAGTTTTTCAATACAAAAGGGATTCAGACTTTATACTAAATGCTGTTGCTAAATCATCTTTACCATTTATAGAAGAGTATAAAGAGAGTGCAGAGAAGCTTTTTAGAGCTTTGGAGTCAGGAAAGAGAAAGAGAAATGTAGGAGATGCTTTTAAACATATTGTAACCGATAATTGGAAAGTTGATATGGTAGTAACATTCAATATTCGTTCTCTTAAAAACTACTTTGACCTAAGAGATTCAGGTGCTGCATGGTTTCAGATACAGTGGTTAGCTCAAGAGATGAAGCGTGTTACTCCTCTTAAGTATTTAAGGCTTATATCTAAGGAACATAAGGGGTTATAGGCTTTATACTTAATGAATGTTATTATTAAATCGGGTTTATTTTATAGTTGACCTATCTAACCATTTATCAACTTTTAGATAAAATCGCACTAATAAAATATTAGGACATAAAAGATTATGACAAAACCACTTCTAATAGAGATTGGTGTAGAGGAGCTACCAGCTATACCACTACTTAAAATTGTAAAAAATATTGAAAAATCATGGAAAGAGCTACTTATAGAGTATCGTTTAGAGAGTGCTTTTGAGTTTGTCTACACTCCACGTCGTTTGGTACTTAGACATGAAGCAATGCCGTTAAGACAAGCTGACCAGACCATTGAGCTTGTGGGTCCTCCTATAGTGGTGGCTCTTCGTGATGGTGAGGTTACAAAAGCAGGTGAGGGGTTTGCTCGTAAGTGTGGTGTGAGTTTTGAAGAGCTTAGACTCATAGAGAACAAAGGCAAAGAGTGTCTCTACTTTAAAAAAGAGCAAAAGGGTTTAGAGACTATTACACTTCTGCAAGAGATGTTAGAGAAATGGCTAGGCTCAATGGCATTTGGGAAGATGATGCGTTGGGGGAGTCGAAAAGATGAGTTTATTCGTCCTATTCGTTGGATTCAGGTTCGTTTAGAAAATGATGTGGTAGATGTTGAACTCTTTGGTGTTAAATCTGATAGTAAAACTTATCTGCATAGAATGGTTAACTTTGATGCTGTAGAGGTAGCCAATATTGATGAGTACGATACTATCTTAGCAGAGGGTAAAGTGATGCTCTACCCTAAAGATAGAGAGGCAAAAATTTTAGCAGAGTTTGAAGCATTGGAGCAAGAGCATAATATCTCAATAGAGAGAGATAAATCTCTTTTAGATGAGGTAGTAGCTATTACTGAAAATCCAAAGGCTCTTTTGGGTAGTTTTGATAAGATGTTTTTAGAGCTACCACCTGAAGCTATTATTGCCTCTATGAAAGAACACCAACGTTACTTTCCTGTCTTTGAAGATGGGAAACTCTCTAACA
>JALWNF010000234.1 GCA_026995985.1 Campylobacteraceae bacterium | reverse complement strand
CGAGGTGTTAAAACCTTTCCATTGCTTGTATATCTTGTTTGAGAGTTTCCAACAATAATAAGCGTAGACATTGTAATCTCTGGGTGTTTTATATCTTGTTCTATTAAATCAGTAGTAGTTGTTACTGTAATTTTCTCTTTTTCTCTTCCTACATGAGAAGCAATAATAGCTATACGCTCCTCTTTTTTGCTTAATGCCTTTAAAAAATTTTGGTAGGGTAAAGTACGCTTTTTAGTCTTAGGGTTGTAAATTCCTAAAATCATATCGGCATCTAAACAGTTACATATACGCTTATTGACCATATCTATATTAGTAAATTTATTTGATAGTGAAATTACTGCAAAATCTTGGCTAATAGGGGCTCCAATACGTGAAGCTGTTGCTAGAAATGAGGTGACTCCTGCTATTGAGATAACCTCTATCTCCTCCCATAAATTTTGTTCATCTACAAGCTCAGTAATAAGTGTTGCCATACCAAATACATTTACATCTCCATTAGAGACAATACAAGTGGTCTTTCCATCTTTGGCATAGTTGATTGCCTCTTGACAACGTATTAGTTCTTTTTTCATTCCAGACATAAACATAGGCTTATCTCCAATAAGCTCTCTTATCTCTTTAACATAGTTACGGTAACCTACAACTACTTCACACTCATCTAGGGCTTGAAGAGCCTCTGTTGTCATATATTTTGTGCCACCTGCACCTGAACTTAGTATATATAGTTTTTTTGCCAATCCTTATCCTTTTAAGGCTTCTATTATCTGAAAATACCCAATCATAGCTTCAAAACACATTCTCCAAGCTATCTGCATTGATATAAATATAGCAATAAAAAGAGCTATTGAGAGAACTCTTTTTTTTAAACTCATTGTCCCAAAAAGTTTTACTAAAAAGCTGTTAAATCTATCTAATATTTTAAATTTTCTTTGTAGATAATCTTTGCTAAGCCACATAGCTATAGGAATAACTATAGCCCCTATGTAGTAGGAGAGGATTAGTATGTCTATAGATATGAATTTTTTGAATGTTAGAAAATCGGTCATTTTTTATTTTTATTAGTTATAACTTTCTAAGAATCTTCTCCACTTTTTCTCTAGGATTCTCATCTCTATATATAGGACGACCAATTACAGGAAAATCAACCAACTCCTCTTTTGCCACCTCCAAGGTAGCTACACGCTGTTGGTCACCTGCATCTTCACCAAACGGTCTAATAGCAGGGCATAGAGTTAAAAACTCTGATGAGGTAGCCTCTTTTATACTTTTGCTCTCAAAAGCAGAGCAAACAACACCATCTAGTCCATTTTCATAAGAGAGTTTAGCAAACTGTTTAGCTTTTTCATCAATGCTTTTCTCATAGATAAGTGAAAAGTTCTCTTCATCAAAAGAGGTAAGGGCTGTAACAGCTAAAACTAGAGGGCGATTTTCATACTTAGAGAGTCTTTGCATAACTGTTTTCATAGCTACTTTTCCAGCAGAGGCGTGTATGTTAAACATGTCAACTCCTAGCTTTGCAATCTCTTCAGAGGCATCTGCCATGGTGTTTGGAATATCGTAGAGTTTTAGGTCTAAAAATATTTTAAATTTGGGGTTAATCTCTTTTATCTTCTCTATAAACTCTTTTCCATCTCTAATATAAGATCTAAATCCAACCTTTAACCATATATTATAGGGCTTTAATGATTCAGCTAGAGCTAAATTCTCTTTTGCAGATGGCAAATCTAATGCAACACAGAGTTCCATGTTTTTCCTTCTAATCTTTAATGGGTATAATTCTACCGAAAATATTAAAAAATAAGGATTAACATGTCAAAAAGATATGATGTACCTCAAGAGGTCATGGAGACCTATAACTACGCAAAGATTGAAACATCAAAAGGAACCATTTGGGTTAAGCTTTTTAAAGATGATGCTCCAAATACTGTAGCAAACTTTGCACACTTAGCGAATGAAGGCTTCTACAATGGTTTAAAGTTTCATAGAGTAATACCAGGGTTTATGGCTCAAGGTGGTTGTCCAAATACAAGAGAGGGTGCAAGTGGTATGCCAGGAACAGGAGGACCTGGTTGGTCAATTGATTGTGAGACAGATACAAGTCTACACCCACATAGAAGAGGGGTTATCTCTATGGCACATGCAGGACCAAATACAGGAGGAAGTCAGTTCTTTATTACTTTTGTTCCAACACCTCATTTAGATGGTGTTCATACTGTATTTGGAGCAATAGATTTAGATGATAAAGAGAGTTTTCAAGTGCTTGATAGCATTACTCAAGATGATGATATTATCTCCATAGAGGTTGTTGCTAATAAATC
>JALWNF010000233.1 GCA_026995985.1 Campylobacteraceae bacterium | reverse complement strand
TTAGATTAATCTGGCATACAGTCTATAACAATGCTAAGAGTTATGTTAAAAAAGCAGGTACATTTATTTTAGCTGCTTCTGTACTTATTTGGGTACTTGCAACCTATCCAAATCAGCCTATTTTAGAGAAAGAGTATCAAGCAAAGATAGAGCAGAGTAGTAGCAAAGAGGAGGCAAAAAAGTTAGAGAATCAACTCAAAATGAAAAAGTTAGAGCTAAGTTACTTAGGTCAGATAGGAAAAGCTAGTGAGCCATTTTTTGCACCTTTGGGATTTGATTGGAAAATGACCGTCTCACTAGAGGCAGGATTGGCAGCTAAAGAGGTTGTGGTCTCAACTCTTGGGGTACTCTATGCTATTGGTGATGATGTAGATAAAAATAGTAATATTTTAGCTCAAGAGTTAAAGGATAATATCTCTCCTGCTTCAGCAGTTGCATTTATAGTATTTATTATGATTTATCTACCATGTTTGGCAGCCTCAATGGTATTTGCTAAAGAGGCAGGAGGCTATAAGTATCTAGCTTATCTGTTTATATTTACTACAGTTACAGCTTGGGTGCTTAGTTTTATTACATATAGGATTTTAGCATGATGGAGTTTTTAAAACATCTTTATGGAGTAGGTATTATCTTTTTCTATTATCTAAAGTGGCCCATTTTAATTGGGCTTCCTATCCTCTACTTTGGACTTGACTATAAGTCTAATTTAGTTATGAATATTTTGTGGTGGTATTGTTTTGTTTTGGCAATTAAGGATTTTATCTATTTGGTTATTTTGAAGAAAAAATATTGAACATTTTTTAATATGTTTTTAATTAATAACTTATATTATGCTATACTAGCATTAAAAAAAGAGGGTGTATCATATTTAATCAAGCCAATAATTTTACTTTATTATATGTTGAAGATGATAAGCTTACTCAAAAGATAGTCCATAGCGTCTTAGATGGATATTTTAAAGAGATATATGTTGCAAATAATGGAAAAGAGGGCTTTGAACTCTATAAAGAGAGAACTCCAGACATTGTTTTAGCTGATATATCTATGCCTAAGATGGATGGTTTAGAGATGTGTAAAAAGCTAAAAGAGATAAATCCAAATCAGAGGGTTGTACTCTTTACAAGTTACAATGAGGTGGATTATCTGTCTAAAGCAATTAATATGAAGATAGACAGATATATTATGAAACCTTTAAATACAAAGCAGATGTTTAATACTTTAGATGAGATTGTAGCTGAGTTACAAAAAGAGAAAGAGAGTGAAGCCTATAAAAAAGATTTAGAGTTTGCTTCAAACCATGACCTTTTAACAGGTTTAGCAAATCGTAAACTCTTTTTTACACGTTTAGAGCAGTTAGTTAATGACTCTATACGAGAGAAAAAGAGTGTAGCAATTCTCTCTATGGATTTAAATAATTTTAAACCTATCAATGATACCTATGGTCATGATGCTGGAGATATTATCTTAAAAAAAGTAGCTAAATATTTGAAAAAATCACTTAGGAAGTCCGATATTATCTCTAGATTTGGAGGAGATGAGTTTGTTATGGCAGTAGGCTTTTTAAAAGACCATAACCATATTTTAAAATTTTTAAAACGCCTAGAGAGAAACTTTTTAGAGCCTGTTGTCTATAGAGATGATGATGGTATAAAGCATAAGCTAGATATCTCTTTTAGTATGGGAATTACCTTTTGTAATAATTGTGTCAATAGCTCATTTGATACTCTCTTAAGAGAGGCAGATAAAGCGATGTATAGAGCTAAAGAGTTAAAGATACCTTACTCTTTTTTTGACCCAAATGAGGAGTCAAAGTTTAAAATAAGAGCTAGAAAATCTGAAGAGATAAAAGATGCTATTAGAAGAGGAGAGTTTATTCTCTTTTATCAACCTATTATTGAGATTAAAACTAAAAAAGTAGTCGCTTTTGAAGCACTTTTGCGTTGGCATCACCCTAAAAAAGGGTTTTTAACACCAGATAAATTTTTATCATATATTTGGGATAATTTAGAGACAAGAAGTTATCTTAGCGAATGGGTTATAGAGTCTATTTTTTCTCAATATGAGAGATGGATAGAGGAGGGAAGAGCTATAAAGCTAAGTATTAATATGAGTTCTGTAGAGTTTCATTCAGAACAGTTTGTACCTATTGTTAAACAGCTACTTAAAGAGTACCCTAAAGTTTTAACTTCAGATATTATTTTTGAGATAGATGAAGCAACAGCTATTAAAGATACAAATGTCAAAAAGAGTACGATAAAAGAGCTAAAAGAGATGAACTTTAAAATAGCTTTAGATGACTTTGGTACAGGTCAAGCTACACTTACACATCTTCAAACTTTTAATATAGATACAATAAAGATAGATAAGAGTTTTGTAATAGGTATGCTTAAAGATAAAGAGAGCCATACTATGGTTGATGCATCGATTAAATTAGCAAAAGTGTTTAACTATAAAGTAGTTGCTATAGGGGTAGAGCATAGAGAGCAACTACCAGATTTAGAAAAACTTGGTTGTGACCAAGCTCAAGGGTATGGTATAGCTAGACCAATGCCAAGCAATGAAGTGTTAGCATTTATTCAAGAACAATAGTAATCAGTTTAAATTCTCTATTTAACTCCACAATATTATAGTATAATTAGAAAATAACAATTAAAAAAGGGGGTATAAAATGCGATATATCTACTTTATCTTTCTATCTTCAATATTAAGTGCAGGGGGAGGGATTTTAGATGTTGATTGGTCTAGTGTAGCTCCGAAAAGTACTCAGCAGAAGCCTTCTACACCATATCCAAAAGTCTTAACAGAGGGGACTAAAGATGTTCATCTACCTGTATATTTAAGTAAACAATATGTTTATGATAAAAATATGAGTGTAGTAGCAGATGAAAACTTCTATACTATCTCTATTGATTTAGATGCAGCTGTAGTTACATTTAGTGGAGATAGAACTTATCAAGAGAGTGTCTCACCTAATAATCCAGAGTTTCAGAAGATAGCAAAAGCTACTCCTCCTGTGGAGTATAACTCTGCTGAGGGGATTATGAGTGCAATGTTCAATCGTCATGGAGTTAACTATAGTATAAATATAGAGTGTGAGAATCCTAAAAGAGATAATCGTTGTCAAAAGGTGGATTTTATCTCATCTCTATATCACTCTTTAATTATGGTAGGTGGTAGACCATGAGATATATACTCTTAGTAGGCTTTATTCTATTTTTTATATCTTGTAGTCAAAAAAGAGTAGAGAAGCTAAAGGGTTTCTCTTATACTCCTGCTGGAAAGCTATTTCCAGCAAAAAGTGGTAAAGGTAGAGTAGGGGACACATATATCTATGCTCCAGGTATTCGTTTTCCTATTGAAGAGGCACCTGCTTATGTAAACTCTCAGGTCTATGGAGTTGGTGGTTACTTAGGAGAGAAGGGCTCTCTTTGTGACAAGAGAAACTATCAGTACCCATGGCACGATAACTATTGTGAAAAGCGTAAGTGGAAAATGCCTCTTTGTAGTGGAGGAAGAGGTCACCAAGGAGATGATATTCGCCCTGCAACTTGCGAAAAGAATAAGTATCATGCTGTAGCTGTTGAAGATGGAATAATTGTCTCTATTGGAAAATATACAGTGAAATTACGTGGAAAATCTGGACGAACCTATAGATATTTGCACTTAGACCCTAAGACTTTACAAGTAAAAAGAGGTCAAAAAGTAAAGAGAGGGCAGAGAATAGGTCTAGTCTCTAACTATATGGGTAAGACTCCAACCTCTATACATCTGCATTTTGATATTATGCAGACTATAAAGATAGGCAATAAATCAAAAGTTATGTTTGTGCCACCTTATACCTCTTTGGTCGATGCCTATAAACGATTACTTCAGGGAAATCCTTAAAGAGGTAACATAGTTGTTACTTTTTTTCCCATTAAAGTCAACATATTTTAACCTATAAATTATGTTATTCCTTGTTTCTCTTAGATTAAAAAATTAACTGTGTAGATATTTAACAACTAAGAGAAAATCACTCCTAATAGTATTACTATTAATTTAAGATTACTATCCATAAGCGTATAATAATCTCAACTTTAAAATTAATAAGGAGTCTCCATTGAATATTCATGAATATCAAGCGAAACAGATTTTCGCTGAGTATGGTGTACCAACACCTAGAGGTATTGTGGCAAACACACCAGAGGAAGCTGTTGCTAATGCAAAGGAGCTTGGTGGAAACATTTGGGTTGTAAAAGCTCAAATTCACGCAGGTGGTAGAGGACTTGGTGGTGGTGTAAAACTAGCTAAGTCTCTTGAAGAGGTAGAGGAACTTGCAAATCAGATTTTGGGAATGACTCTGGTTACTCACCAAACAGGACCAGAGGGAAAATTGGTTCAAAAAGTATATATTGAAGAGGGTGCTGATATTAAAGATGAACTATACCTCTCTGTAGTACTTGATAGAGCTGCTGAGATGCCAATTATTATGGCTTCTACTGAGGGTGGAATGGACATTGAAACTGTTGCTGAAAAGACACCTGAAAAAATCATAAAAGTTCCTGTTGACCCAGCTTTTGGTTTTCAGGGCTACCACGGTAGAGAGCTTGTATTTGGTCTTGGTATTACAGATAAAGCAGAGCAAAAAAAGATGATTGATTTTGCTAAGAAGCTTTATACTCTTTATATGGATAAAGATGCAGAGATGATAGAGATAAATCCACTTATCAAGACTGGTTCTGGAGATTTCTTAGCACTTGATGGTAAAATGGGCTTTGATGACTCTGCTTTATGGCGTCACCCAGAGATTGAGGCTATGAG
Organism: Campylobacteraceae bacterium; assembly: GCA_026995985.1. Classification (GTDB taxonomy): domain Bacteria; phylum Campylobacterota; class Campylobacteria; order Campylobacterales; family Sulfurovaceae; genus UBA1140. The sequence goes on along the minus strand of JALWNF010000233.1, from coordinate 5,254 downwards.
AGACATTTCAGAGGAGGACCCAGATGAGAGAGAAGCATCTAAGTATGGTCTTAGCTATGTTGCTCTTGATGGAGAGATTGGTTGTATGGTAAATGGTGCTGGTCTTGCGATGGGTACTATGGATACAATTAACTATATGGGTGGAACACCTGCAAACTTCTTAGATGTTGGTGGAACTGCATCAGCTGAGACTGTCGCTAAAGGGTTTGAGATTATTCTTAAAAATCCAAATGTAAAAGCTATCTTTGTAAATATCTTTGGTGGAATTGTACGATGTGACAGAATTGCTAATGGTATCTTAGAGGCTACTAAGATGGTAGATGTAAATGTACCTGTAGTTGTAAGACTTGATGGAACAAATGCAGCAGAGGCAGCAGAGATTCTTAAAAATGCAAATATTGCCAATGTTATTACAGCAACTGACCTTGGTGATGGTGCAGCAAAAGCAGTAGCAGCAGCGAAAGGAGAGATATAATGAGTATTTTAGTAAATAAAGATACAAAAGTAATTGTTCAAGGTTTTACAGGTGGTGAGGGAACTTTCCACTCTGAGCAGTGTATGGCGTATGGAACAAATATTGTAGGTGGTGTAACTCCAGGTAAGGGAGGTCAAACACACCTAGGTAAACCTGTATTTAATACAGTTAAAGAGGCAGTTAAAGCAACAGGTGCTACTGTATCTATGGTTTTTGTTCCACCTGCATTTGTTGGTGACGCTGTAATGGAAGCAGCATCTGCTGGAATTGAGTTGGCTGTAATTATTACAGAGGGTGCTCCTGTAAAAGATATGCAAGCAGCTAAAGCATGTGCTGTTAAAAATGGTATGATGACCATTGGACCAAACTGTCCAGGTATTATTACTGCTGAAGAGTGTAAGATTGGTATTATGCCAGGTAACATTTTTAAAAAAGGAAATGTTGGACTTATCTCTAAGTCTGGTACACTTACTTACGAGGGTGCAAATCAAGTTGTTAATGAGGGTTATGGAATTACAACTGCTGTTGGTATTGGTGGAGACCCAATTATTGGTCTTAGCTATAAGCAACTTCTTCAGATGTTCCAAGATGACCCAGAGACAGAAGCAATTGTAATGATTGGTGAGATTGGTGGTGACTTAGAGATTCAAGCTGCTAAGTTTATTAAAGAGAATATCACTAAGCCTGTTGTTGCATTTATTGCTGGTCAAACTGCTCCAAAAGGAAAAAGAATGGGTCACGCTGGTGCTATTATCTCTGGAAGTGCAGGAACTGCTAAAGAGAAAATGGACGCACTTTCGGCTGCTGGTGTTGAAGTAGTTGTCTCTCCTGCTGAGATTGGTAAGGCTGTTAAAAAGGTTCTCTCTTAGGATTTTCTTTTTTGAGGCAAGGTATCTCCTTGTCTCTATAGTTTTCTTAATCAATTTTTATCTGCTTTGTAACTTTAATCTACTATTTTTTTTAAATAAGAGAGGTATTTTTTAAATAAAAACTATATAAAATATAATAAAATCTATGGACTAGATGATACTTTTACTCTAAAATTAATTGAAATATCTCTTCAAACGTGAAATTAAAAAGCACAAAATACAAAAAAAGATGATATAATTTTTAAGAAATAATGTTATATAATGATTAATGAACCGTGTTGTGAATTGTTCATATCTATTTATGGCTATTTTTTATTTTGAAAGGGAGTGAAGGTGAGAGAGATTTTACTTGTTATGATGTCTGCATTGTTGGGATATATTATCTTTTCAGCTATCTCTACTAGTGAAACACCTAAAGAGGCCTTTAAAAAGATTATTGAACAACCTCAAGTGAATACACGAGTAAGTCAAGAGTTAGCTTTTAGTAAGCAACATGATGCTCATGAGGCAGAGCTTATTGCTTTGGAGAATCAACAAAAGCTAGAACAGCTTCGTACTTATGAAAAGATAGCTATTAAAGAGAAAGAGAATGAAACAAAAGTACGTATTAAAGAGTTAGATAATCAACTCAACCAAGAGTTAGTAGCTTTAAAAGTCAATGCAGAGTCTGAAGATAAAAGTAAAGATAATGCAACTATTATTGTAATAGCACTCTTTCTCTTCTTACTTCTCTATATATATCTAAGGCATCAAAGACAGCTCTCTCAAATAGAGTTAGAGAAAGAGGAGCGTTACAATGAGATGATGGCTAAAAAGGAGTATGCAGAGCGTATTTTAGCATATCTATCTACAGGTAATCTCTCTTTTGAAACAGAACAAAAACTACTATCGGTTTTAGATGAACTAAATGGCAAAACAATCCCTCAAATGAATGGAGACAATATCTATCACCCTAATCCAGATATAGTGCAACTTCCAGGAAGTAATAAGTAAACTTTAAAGGATTCGTTGACCCTATTTGTAACACTCATTATTATCATTATGATAATAGTGATTTATTTATACACTCCATTACAAAAACTTCGATATTCTACTTGAAGTGATAGAAACTATCTCACTTAAAATTTTAAAGATTAAAGGGGAAACCATGGCAGCAATGATAGCTCCTGAGAATACTCCAGTATGGGTCAATACTTCAAGATGTAAAGCTTGTGATATCTGTGTTGATGCATGTCCAGCTGGTGTGCTCTCTATGAAACCAGAACCAAGTTCAACATTAGGTGCAATGATTAGTATAATCGCTCCTGAATCATGTATTGGGTGTAATGAGTGTGAACTTACATGTCCAGACTTTGCTATTTATGTAGCAGAGAAGAAAGAGTTTAAGTTTGCTAAATTAACAGACAGTGCAAAAGCTAGACAAGAGGCAATTGTAAAGAATGGATATAGATTGCCTGAAGATTATAAGGAGGCTAACTAATGTCAGCAACAAGAGAAGTAATTTCAAGTGGAAATGATTTAGCAGCTATGGCTGCTGTAGATGCAGGGTGTAGATTTTTTGGTGGGTATCCAATTACTCCTTCAAGTGAAGTTATGCATACCATTTCTGACCTTCTACCAAAAGTTGGTGGAACTGCTATTCAGATGGAAGATGAGATTGCAGGTGTAGCTGCCGCAATTGGTGCAGGAATGGCTGGAGTTAGAACCATGACTGCAACTAGTGGACCTGGTATATCTCTTAAGGCTGAAAACTTAGGACTTGCACAGATGGCAGAAGTGCCATTGGTTGTTGTAAATGTTATGAGAGGTGGTCCAAGTACAGGTCTTCCAACTCGTGTTGCACAAGGTGATGTGGCACAAGCAAAAAACCCATCTCATGGTGACTACAAATCAATTACACTATGTGCAGGTAACCTTGCTGAGTGTTATACAGAGACAGTAAGAGCATTTAACCTTGCAGATAGATTTATGCAACCTGTATTTGTGCTTTTAGATGAGACTATTGGTCATATGCATGCAAAAGCTGTAATTCCAACAGCTGAAGAGGTAAAAAAAGGAATTGTTCCTAGAAAAACCTTTGATGGACCTGCTGAAGAGTATAGACCTTATGATGTGCCACAAGACCAACCAGCAGTTCTTAACCCAATGTTCCAAGGGTACAGATACCACTTTACAGGTCTTCATCATGATGCAATGGGATTCCCAACAGAAGAGATTGAGACTTGTAGAAAACTTATCGATAGACTCTTTAGAAAAGTTGAAGAGCATAAAGATGAGATTGAATCAAATGAAGAGTATATGTTAGATGATGCTGAAATTTTAATTATTGGATATGGTTCTGCTTCTCTGGCAATTAAAGAGGCTGTTGATGTTCTTAGAGCAGAGGGGGTAAAAGTTGGTATGTTTAGACCAATTACACTTTGGCCATCTCCACAAGAGAGACTCTATGAGCTTGGACAAAAGTTTGATAAGATTTTATCAGTAGAACTTAACCAAGGGCAGTACTTAGAGGAGATTCAAAGAAGTATGGGTAGATTGGATATTGCAAAACTTACAAAGACAAATGGTCGTCCATTCTCTCCAAGTGATATTATTGAAAAAGTGAAGGAGCTATAAGATGGCATTTAACTATGATAACTACTTAAGAGTAAATAAGATGCCAACACTTTGGTGTTGGGGGTGTGGTGATGGTGTTATACTAAAAGCCTTTATCCGTGCAGTTGATAAGCTTGGTTGGAAAAAAGATGATGTCTGTGTAGTATCTGGAATTGGATGTTCAGGAAGATTCTCATCTTATGTTGACTTTAACACAGTACACACAACACATGGTAGAACTGTAGCATTTGCAACAGGTATTAAACTTGCCAATCCAGACAAGCATGTAATCTGTGTTGCAGGTGATGGTGATGGTCTTGCTATTGGTGGTAACCATACTATTCATGGTTGTAGAAGAAATATCGATATTACATTGATTATTATTCAAAACTTTATTTATGGTTTAACAAATTCTCAAACATCTCCAACAACACCTCAGGGTATGTGGACTGTTTCTCAAAAGGCAGGAAATATTGACCCTACATTTGATGGTTGTGAATTAGCAATTGCTGCTGGAGCATCATTTGTAGGTAGAGAGAATGTAACTTCACCTAAGAAACTTGAAAAGCTTCTTATGCAAGCTATGGAACATAGAGGTTTTTCATATGTAGAGGCTATGTCTAACTGTCATATTAACCTTGGTAGAAAAAATAAGATGCAGTCTGCTATGGAAAATCTTGATTGGATTGATAGTATTACTATGCCTAAGAAAAAATATGACAAACTTAGTCCAGAAGAGCAACTTAATCTTCTTCCTACAGGTATCTTAAAACAAGATACAGAAGCGAGTGAGTATTGTGATTTATATGAAGAGATTAAGAAAGTACATCAAGGTAAACGAGATAAGATTACTCAAGATGACTTTAAGAAAAAAATATAAGGAGAAGAGCTATGAGTAGAATTGTAATGCGATTTACTGGTGTTGGTGGACAAGGAGTTCTTCTTGCTGGTGAGATTTTTGCTGCTGCAAAGATTAAAGATGGTGGTTTTGGAGTAAAGACTGCTACATATACATCACAAGTGCGTGGTGGACCAACAGTTGTTGATATTCAGCTTGATGACAAAGAGATTTTCTACCCTTATGCGATTGATGGTCAGATTGACTTTATGCTCTCTGTTGCTGATGTAAGTTATCAACAGTTTAAAAATGGTGTAAGAGAGGGTGGAACAATTGTTATTGAGCCAAATTTGGTTCACCCTACAGATGAAGATAGAAAAAAGTGGAATATTGTAGAGATTCCTATTATTACTATTGCTAAAGAGGAGGTAGGAAACGTAATTACTCAGTCAGTAGTTGCCCTTGCTATTGCAAATA
>JALWNF010000232.1 GCA_026995985.1 Campylobacteraceae bacterium | reverse complement strand
CAAACAATGAGATAGATAACCCATATATGTTACTCTGGCGTGTAGTAAACAATATAGATGCCCAGCGTGATGTTGTACTTGAGCCTTTTATTGCCATTGATGGAACAAACAAATCTAAACTAGATGGCTTCAACCGAGAGTGGCCAAAAGATACTCACTGTACTAAAGAGGTGTTAGATAGTCTACAAGAGCGAGGGCTTATAGATATAGATGAGAAGTTTATTAGGAAGTTTGGGCTTTTGGGGTTTGAGTAGTAACCCCTAAAAAACCATAGAGAAATCAACCTCTATAGAACACTTATCTGAAAAAACAAACTTATAACTATCTTCTTTGGTACACTTTTTCATAAGCCTATACTCACCATCTACAAGTTTGAATATATCAGAAAGCTCTGTATTTGGTTCTACTATAATATAAAACTCTACCCCCTCTCTCTCATATAGTCTCATCTTGGTTGTTACATCTTTAAGAGCTGTTGCTTTTGATAGAACCTCTACAACCAAAGGAGGAGTTTTAGAAAAATACTGCTTAGAAGTCTTTTCACAAAAGAGTGCTACATCGGGTTGTACTACTGTACTCTCATCTACTTTCCAATCAATAGGAGAGATATATACTTCGCAATTTTTTTTAGAACACTCTAAATTTTTATCTAACTCTCTCCAAATATGAGCAACTACCTTTTGATGTTTAGGGTATGGAGCAGGAGCCATAGCATAAGCAACACCATCTATTAGCTCCCATGAGCCTTCCCACTCTTTGTAGTCATCATAGGTGTAGTATTGAAAATTTTCATATTTCAAGGCTTCCATTAGCAACTCCTTTTTTAATTTTTATTATAGCTTGAAAAGAGTTAAACAGATACTTAACTATAAAAATATTAAAAATTTTAACTTCTTTTTATTTTTTTATGATAGAATTTCGTTGTTAATAAAATTTATTATTTAAGGAAAATTATGATTGTAACAAATAAAGCTCCAGACTTTACAGCAGCCGCTGTACTAGCAGACGGACAGATAGTTGAAGATTTTAACTTAATGGAAAACCTTGGTGAAAAGGGTGCAGTTCTCTTCTTCTACCCACTAGATTTTACCTTTGTATGTCCATCAGAGATTATTGCTTTTTCTCACAGAGCAAAAGAGTTTAGAGAGAGAGGAATCAACGTTATTGGTGTATCTGTAGACAGTCAATTCTCACACTTTGCATGGAGAGAGACTCCAGTAGAAAAGGGTGGAATTGGTAGAGTTGACTTCCCATTGGTAGCAGATATTACAAAACAGATTGCTAGAGACTATGATGTTCTTCTTGATGATGCAGTAGCACTTAGAGGCTCTTTTTTAATTGATGCTGATGGTACAGTAAGACATGCAGTTATCAATGACCTACCACTTGGAAGAAATATTGATGAGATGTTAAGAATGGTAGATGCTATGCTATTTACTAATGAGCATGGTGAAGTTTGTCCTGCTGGTTGGCAAAAAGGGCAAGAGGGTATGAAAGCAGATACAGAGGGTGTTGCAGAATACCTTGCAAAACACGCTGACGAACTATAATTATAAACAATTATAACCATGTAGGGGCGACCTCAGTGTCTGCCCTATATCTCAACAAAAAATGTTTTTATAAGAATTATAGATTATAATTATTATATAAGCATTTATAAACTTTAAGGCAAAATCATGATAAAAAACTACATAACACTATTACAATCAAATGATTTAAAAGCCACTATACAGCGTACCTCTATCTTAAAATCTATCGACCAAGCAGGACATATAAGTGTTGATGAAATCTATGAAGAGGTAAAAGAGCTACACCCTACTCTATCCTTAGCAACTATATATAAAAATATTACACTAATGCAAGAGAATAATGTAATTGTTGAAGTTCCAATAAATGGACAAAAATCTAAGTATGAACTTAAAAAAGATGACCATATGCACCTTATATGTCAAGTGTGTGGAACTATTCAAGACAGAGAGATTAGACCAGAAGCAAAAGAGGCTCTAGTGGTTGAGAACTTTCAACTAAACTCATCTAAAATCAATCTCTATGGAGTCTGTCAATCTTGCCAAAACAGATAAAACCAAATGCCATATTTGTTGCCGATGCTCACTACCCTCACCATGGAGATGAGTTTTTAACCCTTTTAAAAAAAATAGACTCAAAAGAGCTTACACCCCCACAACTATTTCTTATGGGAGATATATTTGACCTACTCTTTGGATATAATGACTACATTCAAACCTTCTCAAAACCTGCTATAGAGCTACTTCAAAAAATCTCTAAAGAGCTAGAGGTTATCTACCTAGAAGGAAACCACGACTTTTGTCTAAACGAGCTCTTTCCTGA
>JALWNF010000231.1 GCA_026995985.1 Campylobacteraceae bacterium | reverse complement strand
CTTCTACAAACTCACGAGCATACTCTACAGCTCTTACTGCTCTTCTTATCACCTCATCAGGGGTCATTTTAAGTTTATGCTCCATGTGAATAGCAGAGGTTGCTATAAAGGTATGGATTCTCTTTAATTTCGCTTTAGCTATAGCCTCACCTGCTGATTTTATATCTCTATCAACAGCACGAGCCAAAGAGCAGACTGTAGAGTTAGTTATACGCTCTGCAATCTTAGAGATAGCCTCAAAGTCCCCTGGACTAGCTGCTGCAAACCCAGCCTCTATAATGTCAACTCCTAACTTCTCTAGCTGAATAGCAATCTGTATCTTCTCTTCTGTATTCATAGAAGCCCCAGGGCTCTGCTCTCCATCTCTTAATGTAGTATCGAATATCTTAATAGTTTCTATGCTCATTATATTTACCTTATAAATAAAACGTACTCCTCTGTACGCAAAAAAATTGTCTAATTCTATCCTATATAGGATTAATTAGAAACGAATAGATGTAATTGTCTGATTATTTTATATTAATAGGTGAGAAGAAGCAGGAGAAGAGTAGTAGTCTTACTAATTCTATTTTGGACTCTTATATGAACTATTTTCATATTTCTCTCTCCTGTTTAATTTTTTAGAAGTATATCTAATAGTTTCTTAATAGATACCTACTCTTGTACTCTTTTATAGATATTATTGGTACTATTATAGCTATCTAAAGATAGCTGTTGAGAAGCCTTAACTTTAGCAACCTCCTCTTTTGCTTGGATTGAGGTAAAAACCACTGCTCCAAAAACAAATGCAAAAAGCAAAGTGTTTTTCATTTTCTATTTTCCTTAATTTTTTAGCAAATTATAACCAATTATCTCTTTGCAATCATAAGAAAAACCGTAAAATTTCTATGTGGTTTTTCAATAGTACTTGCCAACTCAAACTCTACCTCTTTAAACCCAACCTCTTTTGCTATCTGCTCCAACATCTCTCGCTCAAATCCAAAATGAAATACCCCTGTGTTATCTGAATGAAAACTACCATCTTCGCTATCTAAATCTGCAATAGCAATAAAACCACCCTCTTCTAACATATTATAAAACTTTCTAAAGAGTGCCTTTTGGTCTTCTATATGATGAATAGTCATAGAGGAGATAACTCCATCAAACTTCTCATTGAGTGTTGTAGCACTCAAATCTACCTCTCTAACTTCGGTTTTACACTCAAACTCAGAGGCTTTCTCTCTAAACTTCTCTAGCATAGATGGAGAGTTGTCTACCATCACTATTGTATCTACATAAGGAGCAATAAAATAGCTCAACAGCCCTGTCCCTGCTCCAAAATCCATTAGTCTCATTGTTGGTTTTAGCTCAATATTTTTCTGAATACTCTTAGCAATACTCTTTGCATTTTTAACACGCTTGGAGTTCATATCCCAAGATTTTGACTTATGTGCAAATAGGTCTCTACTCATAATTTTCCTTAATTTTTTTGAAGTATAACCAAAAAATAACACTTTTTCCACAATTTAATATTAAACTACTCAAAAGGAGGAGACATTATGAATAGAGCTATTGTGGCATCTGCTATACATCTAATTAATAAAAATGGGTTACATTCACTATCTTTAGAAGATATTGCCTCAAGCATAGGAGTATCAAACAAAAAGATTAGAGCCTACTTTAAGACAAAAAGCTCACTTATAGAGTATCTTTTAGAGCAACACCTAGAGGCTATGGAGTCACATCTTAGTAAAAACCAAACCAATACTCTCTACACTATCCTTACTACATTATCACAAAAGAGTATTGTTGGCCAAGAGGAGCAGGAGTATCTACCTCGTCTATCAGAGGCTTTTCTTCCTTATGTAGACTCTGTTGAACTTAAAGATAAATACAAAAAATTTTATAGCAAACTCCATCAATTTTATATGGAAGATTTAGAAAGACGTATAAAAAATGGTGAACTTAATGAGGAGCTTGATACCTATAGTTTATCAACTATGTTGGTTAGTATTGTTGATAGTAATATTTTACATTATGGTTATTTTAAAGAGAGAGTATCAAAAGAGTTTTATATAGAAAAATTTTTACATATCTATTTTAAAATAGCACAACACTATATTGATATATATAGAACCTATCTAAATAAAATAGATTTAATAAATATTTTTCAACGATATAGATATATGTAGGGACGACTTCCGTATCTGCCTTCTATTTTTCAAACATATCAAACATGGGGCAGACACGGAGGTCGCCCCTACCATTTTATGAATCTTCACTCTCTTTTAGGTGTGCCATTCTTGACTCCATACCATTCTCTTTTTCAAAAGCAATAATAATCTCTTGAACTGTGTCACCCTCTATTACTTCTACATCTAAAAGAACAGCAGCCATCTTTTCAATCGCTCCATCATACTCACGCAGTGTCTTTTTGACATACTCATAACGCTCATCAAGAGTACTCTTAATACTCTGGTCAATCTTTTGAGCCATCTCTTCACTATAGTCATTAGCAACCATTCCTCCACCAAGGAATGAACTTTGGCTTCGTGATAAAACCATAAGCCCTGCAACATCACTCATACCATAGACAGAAATCATATCTTTTAAAATAGCTGTGGCTCTGTCAAGGTCATTTCCTGCACCTGTTGAGATTTCACCCAAAAAGACCTCTTCTGCTGCACGTCCACCTAAAAGTACATCTATCTCTGCCATTAGCTCATATTTACGTTTTAAGAAACGGTCTTCATCATCTGGTAGATGTAGTGTATAGCCCAATGCACCCAAACCTCTAGGAATAATAGAGACCTTTGTAACTCTAGTTGCCCCTTTTGTAAGCTCTGCCATAAGAGCATGACCACTCTCATGGTAAGCAACAATTTTCTTCTCAATATCAGAGATTTTTCGATTTTTACGCTCTAACCCAACAAATGCTCTCTCTATCGCCTCTAAGAGTTCAGCCTGTTCTATCTTCTTTTTGTTTCTACGACCAGAAAGAAGTGCAGCTTCATTGATAATATTTGCTAAGTCTGCTCCTGCCATTCCTGCTGTCTGTTTAGCAACTACCTCTAAATCTACATCATCAGCCAACTTTACATCTTTTGAGTGTACTTTTAAAATAGCTAAACGCCCTGCAAAGTCTGGTTTATCTACCAATACTTGTCTATCAAAACGCCCTGCTCTTAGCAACGCAGCATCAAGGGTTTCAGGTCTATTAGTAGCTGCAAGAACAATAACAGGAGTATCTGTTCCAAAACCATCCATCTCTGCAAGAAGCTGGTTAAGTGTCTGCTCTTGTTCAGAGTGTCCACCCATTTGAGCATTGGTTGCACGGCTCTTACCAATAGCATCAATCTCATCAATAAATATAATAGAAGGTGCTACCTTTTTTGCCTGTTCAAAAAGGTCACGCACACGACTAGCACCAACCCCTACAAACATCTCCATAAAGCTTGAACCACTTACAGAGAAGAAAGGAACTTCTGCCTCACCTGCTACAGCTTTTGCCAAAAGGGTTTTACCTGTACCTGGAGGTCCAACCAAAAGCAGACCTTTTGGAATCTTAGCTCCAAGCTCAATATATCGTTCAGGAAACTTAAGAAAGTCAACAATCTCTAAGACCTCATCTTTTGCCTCTTGTACCCCTTGCACATCATCAAACTTAACATCTGGACGCTCAGAGCTAATTAGTTTATCTGCTCTTCCTGCACCCAAAATTCCACCCATACCTTTTGACATCTTTTTAGCCAAAAAGAGCCAAATAGCTAAAATAATAAAAATAGGTAGAAGCATATTTACATAACGTGCTACTGGTCCTTCACCTACTTGTCCCTCATAGGTAATGTTATTATCCTCTAAAAGAGGTATAAGCTCCATATCATAAGCAGGAACATTTTTAGCAATATATCTCTTTGTACCTGTTAAATCTGTTGCCTCAATCATTGTAGAGGTAATCTTTACTGTTTTAACCTCTCTCTTTTTAATCAACTCTTTAATATCTGAGTATTTAACCTGCTCTACCCTCTTAATGCGTGGGTCACCCATAACCCCTTCTAGGTTTGCATCACCCATAAACATTTTAAATAAGATAACCATTATTAAGATAAAAATCCCAAAAGCAAGTAGTGGATTTTCATTAAAAAAGTTGTCGTTCTGTTCACTATTTTGATTGTTATTTTGTCTATTCATCTACTCTATCATTTCCTAATTCTATTTTTTATAGACAAGTGTTACCCACTCATCTTTGAGTTTTCTCTCAAGTAACTCCAAATCACCATAGAGTTCAGTTATCTGACTCTCTTTTTTATCTAAAATACCTGAAAGAATTAAAATACCACCCTTTTTGGTAGCACGTTTTAAATCATGCACAATAAACTTTAGAACATCTGTAATAATATTGGCAATTACAACATCATACTCGCCAGAGGCTTGGTTAGCTGAACCTTCCCAAAGCTCTTCATACTCTTCATCATTGAGTGCAAAGTTCTTTTCACAAGAGTCAACGGAGATTGGGTCTGTATCGCAAAGCTCAACAACTGCTCCAAGTTTTCTTGATGCTAAACCTAAAATTCCTGAACCACACCCTACATCTAAAACTCTATCGTCTCTCTTGACATACTTCTCAATAGCCTCTAAGCAAGAGAATGTAGTTGCATGGTGTCCTGAACCAAAAGCTAGTGCTGGGTCTATTTTAATATTTATTTTACCCTCTTTTTTCTCATACCAACTTGGGTAGATATAAAATTTTCCAACTTCAATAGGCTCAATAGAGTTCTGATACAGAGCTATCCAATCTTGGTTGGCTTTCTGCTCCATCTTATACTCTATCTCAATATCTCCACCAAGCGTTCCAATCAATGAGTCTACTGCCTCTTTCACATAGGCTAAATCATTTTCTGAACGTACAATAATATGGTTACGACCAATCTCTACACTATCTCCTGCAATATTTGCTACAAAATCAGCAATAAACTCAACAAACTCCTCCTCTTTTAAGATTATTGTTAGCTCATAATAACTACTTTGCATTTACTACTCCAAATGCCTCTTCCAAATCAAGTGTCCCCTCATAAAAAGCCTTACCAACAATTGTTCCATCTATCCCTGCTTCAAGCAGAGCATAAATATCACTCATATCTCTAAGCCCACCACTAGCAATAGTCTCTAAGCCAGAAGCCTCTTGAATCGCTTTTGTAAACTCTACATTGACCCCTGTCATCATACCATCGCGACCAACATCGGTGCATATTATAGCCTCAACTCCACAATCAGCAAAAGCCTTAGCTAAGTCAGTTGCTTTCATATCTGAAGTCTCTGCCCACCCCTCAACAGCTACTATGCCATCAATAGCATCAATTCCTACTACAATAGGGTACTTCTTTGCCATATCTTTAACAAACTGAGCATCTTTAACAGCAATAGAGCCTAAAATAAGCCTATTAATTCCTAACTCTAAGTACATCTTAATGGTATCTTCATCACGAATACCTCCACCAAGCTCTAGCTTTAAGTTACAATTCTCTCGAATCTTTCTAATCTGCTCTAAGTTTTTAGGCTCTCCTGCAAAAGCTCCATTAAGGTCAACAAGATGAACCCACTCGCTTCCTAACTCTTCAAATCGTTTGGCAACTTGCCACGGCTCATCGCTATATATCTTGGCACTATCCATTAAGCCTTTGGTTAGTCTTACTGCTTTTCCATCTTTTAGGTCTATGGCTGGTAGTATTGTCATTTTTATTCTCCTAACTCTTTTAAAAACTTTTTTAACTCATATAGTATTGGGTGTTCAAAATTCCAAATATTTTTCTCTTTCATTGCATATTCAAAAATACAATATTTTGATTTTTGCCCTCTATGTTTACTCTTTGTGCAAGTATCATACATAATATAGTTGTTCACCCAAAATTTGTTAAAAACCTTATCTGACACCTCTATCTCATTAGATAACAAACATTCTCTCCAACTCTCTAAACAATCTGCATAAGGAGAGTTACTACTTTTAATCTCTTTTAAAATATCTTCTAGCTCTCCTACTCCATTCTTATTTAAAATATAGATAGAAAATACATCATCATTATATTCCCCAAAAACAGATTTAACTTTATCTTTTATCTCTTCTTTTCTCTGCTCTATACCAACCATATCAGCATCAAAAACAATACCTATCTTCTCTATATCCTCTTTTTGAACTCTTGTTTTAACAAATTTTAGTTTTTGTTCTAGCTTATTTATGCCACCTAAACACTCATACTCATTAATAGTACATATTGGTTGACCAATTTCTAATTTTAAGTTTATCTCATTTAAAAGAGCTTCAATAAAAAATTTGTCACCTTCACTCTCAACAATTAAAAGATTACTCACCTCTAATCCTTTCATTGTGAGAAAGACCATACTCTAACTGTTCACTATCTATTTGAGTCATAAATATTTTATCTGTTTTTTTATTTTTTGCCATCTCAAAATAGTAAGTATCTTTATCCTTTAACTCTTTTTGAACTCGGTTAAATGATTCTATACACTCTTTTGAGTGGGTTGTTGCGAAGACTTGGACGTTTTGTTCTTTTGAGATAGTTAGGATTATTTCCCACAGTTTGTCTAATTGAGTGTAATGTATTCCATTATCTATTTCATCTATAAACAAATAACCATTTTCACAAGCATATAATGAACATATAATTGAAATCCAATGTTTTAATCCATCTCCAAATTCATTAATATATCTATATTCACCTTTACCTTTTAATTTACATTCTGGAGATTCTCCACCCATTATTTTAAATTTTTCTATGGAATTATCAAAATCATTAATATATTTATAAAGAGTATCTTCTTTATCTTTTCTTTGAACAGCTATATACACCTCTTTTAGTTCATTATTAGCAAAACCAAAGTTATCAATATATTTAATATTAGGTATAGTGTCAAATTGATATGAAAACTCATTACTATTTACAATAGTTTTCTTACTATTTATCTTAAAACTATATTCTTTTTTACCATCTTGATTAATAAGATTATAAGCTACTGCATTAATATTTGATTTTGAAGAATAAAATTTTGTATTTTCAAATAACTTACTATCGTTAGAAGAACAGTCTTCACAAAGAAATTCTAAATTATCTCTCATAAATTTAATTGCTAGAATACTACTAAAAACAGTATTTATATCTCTTGCATATGCATTCACATAAACAGCCTCCATAAAAGCTGTCTTCCCCACATTATTTTTTCCACCAATAAGATTAACTCTTCCAAAGCCCTCTGCTTTAAAATCTTCAAAACATTTAAATTTTTTAATCTCTATATTTCTAATAAAATGCTCTTTGCTCATTGGTTGCTCCTTGGTGTTTACCGAGAGGTCAGGTGATTCATGATTTATTGCTTTGCAACAAATCACAAATCACCAGACCCCTCTATTTCTCTATTTTACAATTTTACAAAATTCTCAATAATCTTTAAACCATTCTCATGGCTCTTCTCTGGGTGGGGTTGTATGCCGTAGATATTATCTTTGTTTACAGCACTTACAAACTCATAACCATAATATGTTTTACCTATGGCGTATTTGTCATCACATACTGCGTGGAATGAGTGGACAAAATAGAGATAAAACTCTTTATTTAAA
This sequence comes from Campylobacteraceae bacterium, assembly GCA_026995985.1. Lineage (GTDB taxonomy): Bacteria > Campylobacterota > Campylobacteria > Campylobacterales > Sulfurovaceae > UBA1140. The sequence continues at coordinate 2,589 of JALWNF010000231.1, read as the reverse complement.
CCATCAAATATTTTTGTATCTTTTTGTTTAAAAAGCTCATTCCAGCCCATATGAGGTACTTTTAACTTGTGGTCAAATTTTGACTCATCAAAAGCTACTACTCTACCCTCTATAAGTCCTAACCCTTGGGTTGTTCCAAACTCTTCACTACTCTCAAAAAGAAGTTGCATTCCAAGACAGATACCCAAAAGAGGCTTTCCACTTTTAGCATAGGCTTTTACAGCCTCATCCATGCCATTGCTTTTTAAATGCTCCATTGCATCACCAAAAGCACCTACTCCTGGTAAAATAAGCTTATCATAATTTTGTAATTTTTTAGGGTCACTCTCTACTATAATATCTGCACCAACACTCTCAAAAGCGTTTATGACAGAGGCTAAGTTTCCCATATTATAGTCAACAATTCCTATCAAGGTTTGTCCTTATATATGTAATTGTGTGATTATAGCAAATTAAAGTAAAGAGAGTAGAAGAGTAAGAAAAAAAGTAGTGACTTCTCTAAAAAAGAGAAGTCAAGAAGTATTAAAAGTCGTAAGTTATACCAGCTGAGATAGCATCTAAATCAGGGGCTCCTGATTTAACCACCATTCTTTCATAGTCAGCAAATATACCAAGACCTCTCTCTTGGTCACCTTTACCATCAAATGATCGATTATATCGCCCCTCTTTTGGAGTATCTTTACTTAAATCTACCTCTATACCTGCACCTAATGCCAACGATTCAGCATTTGTTTTGCGTAAGTCTCCTTTAGTTTTTGTTTTTGCCACACCAACAAGACCATAAACATTAGTTGCATCTCCAACAGGAAGCATTGGTTTAACAAAGAGTCCTGCATGTTCAACATCTCCACCATTAGACTTCCAACTTGTTTTAAGCCCTCTAGCTTCAATACCAATATATTTGTTAAAATCATAACCAACTCTTGCCATAACACCTGCTACTTTATCTGTTCCTGACTTAGAAGCACAATTACAACTTGTATCATAACGAGTAGCGGCAATACCTAACCCTGCATAAAATCCATTAGCCTTAATATCTTTTTTAACTGGTTCTTTAACAATAATTGGTTCAGGAGCTACCTCTTCAACAACTTTAGCAGGTTCTACAACAGTAGGTTCTGGTTCAACATAAACCTCTTCTGCTAACTGTATGTCTTCCTCTTCATAAGGTGTAACAACAGATAAATCTCCACCTGCATAAGCAAATGCTCCTAAAGCCATAAGTGTTATTAGTGATAGTTTTATATTTTTCATTTAAAATCCTTTATAGTAAATATATTATAACATTATTTAATTAAATAAAACTCTTCTTTTCCTAAGAAGAGCATTGCAAGAAGCATGGTTAATAAGACCATTAAAACTCCTACTATTTGACCCATAGCTGGGATGCTCGATTCATATGGTGTACAGTCACAAGTACCAGTAATTCTAATAGTTGCAGTATCACTAAGAACAGCTGAATTACCATGAACAATGTATCGTACAGGTGTTGGTGTTCCTACATAACCTCTCTCACCTGTAAAGGTTACAACACCACTATTGTCTACAGTCCATGTTCCTTCACCTGCAACAACTAATGTTGTCACCTCATCACCATTAGCATCAATAAATCTCACAGAAGAGCTATTGATATCTCCTTGGTCATTCTCTAACACATTTAGAACCACTGGCTCTCCTCCATTAGCAGAAGCAGTGTCATCGTTAGCAGTAATGGTTACTCCACCCTCTGTTAAAATAACTTGTGCAACATTACTTCTTACTCCATCTAAATTCTCAACACTATAACCAATTGGTGTTGGTGAAGAGGTAAATCCATCTACAGCAGTAAAGGTTACTACTCCTTCATTATCTACACTCCAAACACCCTCATTAGGTACGGTTAAAGTTCTTCCATCACTACTTAGTGTTGTTCCATCAACTGGATTTGTAGGAATAACCAAACGAACAGAAGCGATATTTAAAGCACCAGAGTCATTAGCTAAAATATTAATAAGTGAGACTCCACCAACATTAAGCGTAGCAACATCATCGACAGCTAAAAGTTCATGTCTTAGGTCTATGGTTGCACAGTTTGAACGTTCTCCAGAGACTAATCCAATAGTATACTGAATATCTGTAGGGTCAGCACTAAATCCATCTACAGGAGTAAAGGTAACAGTTCCATTATCAGCAACACTCCAAGTACCCTCATTATCAACAACTAGAGTTTGTACCCCTGGTTGTTGACAACCTATTGTGACTCTGTTTGCAACGGTATTGTTACTATCGTTTTCAGCTACATTTACTGCTATAGTTCCTGTATGATTAGCTGGAATAATCACAACATCATCAACTGCATCAGGGTAAACAATAGTAATAGTCGCTTGGTTACTTACATCTCCTGAAACCTCTCGCACCACATACTTAACTGGTGTTGGGTTATTTTTAAATCCATCTTCTGGTGTAAAGGTAACTGAGCCATCAACATTGGTACTCCATGTACCCTCACCATGAATGGTTACACTCTCTACTTCATCTCCTGTTACAGGGTCAATTAATCTAAGAGAGGCTTTATCTAGTGGGCTTGATGTTGGTGCATCATTTTCAAGA
>JALWNF010000230.1 GCA_026995985.1 Campylobacteraceae bacterium | reverse complement strand
TTACATTTGTATTGTCTTTTTTGGGTATCTATTTAGGTAAAAAGCTTGGTAGTTATCTGCAACGTCATGCTGAGTATTTGGGTGGGGGTATTCTTGTTTTACTTGGAATTAAAGCTCTTTGGGAATAAATTAAGATTATTATTGATACTTAATTTATAATAGAGGTATAGATGCGATATCTAAACCTCTAAAATTAAAACTAATCATTGTCTTTGTTAAAAAATATAGCAATCAAAAACAAGAATCCATAAATTAGATACTCTACAATTTTTTTTTCTTTAGGATTCTCAATACCTGATGTGAGATTATTAATCAACTCTACTATAGCACCTCCACCTCCACCACTACTTCTGTTTCTACTTCTGCTTCTACCTAAACCTCTTCTAATCTCTAAAGGAGAATTATAACTTTTAAGAGTTAACTCTTTTTGTAATGAACTTACAGTTGAACTAAAAGAGCTAATTTGAAATTCTGCCTTAATTGGTGTAAAACTCAATAGTAACATTAAAGCTAAGAATGCATATTGTCTCATCTTATATCCTTTTTTTAAGTGATAATCAAAGTTTATAAGATATAAAAAAGTTTCACAATAGAATTTTTTAAAACTTTTTAAAACTTTTATTTAATTTTTTAAGAGAGCTATTTTTAGGTATTTGTAGAAGATTGATTTTATGCAAAAGGAGTTTAAAGTTTTTTAATTTATTAAAAAAATTTATTATTCAATTTATTCAACTTTTCCCAATAAGGGTCAGACGTTGAATATCCACCAAAAATACGCTATAATACAAAAAATAGACTAACCAAAAGATAAAAAATGCCAAGAAAACCAAGAATAGACCTAGCAGGGTATCATCATGTTATCAATCGTGGAGTAAATCAGTCAGAGGTATTTGTAGATAGTGATGATTATGAGATGTTTTTAAAAATAGTCTGTAAAGCGTGTAGAGCATATAGTGTAGTTTTGCATGACTATTGCCTTATGAGTAACCATTTTCATCTTTTAGTAGAGACACAAAGAGAGAATCTATCCTCTTTTATGAAACAGATAAATGGAAACTATGCTATTTATGCAAACAAAAAATATAAACGTTCAGGTCACTTTTGGCAGGGTAGATACTACTCTAGGTATATCAATAGTGATGAGTACTACTATACTCTCATTCGCTACATAGAACAAAACCCTATAGAAGCAGGGGTAGTCAAAAAGGTAGAAGAGTATCCTTACACTTTAGGTTCAGTTATTGTCAATGGGGTTACTCCTGTTCCTTGTGCTTTGCACTCTAAACTTATAGAAGAGCTTGACTATGAAAATGTGCAAGATATAATAGGTGTTAGACTTAATGAAGAGGATTTTGAGGTACTTGAAAAAATCAAAAATCAAAAAGTTGTTGTAAAAGATAGAGTACATACAATCGCTTTTTCAAAAACTTTAGAGGAGCATTTTAAAGATACAAATACTCTTAAAGAACGAAATGAAGCAATGGTTCAAGCTTTAGAAGATGGATATACACAGATTGATTTGGCTAACTATTTGAATGTTTCTCGTTCTTTGGTTTCTAAAGTGGTAAAAGGGAGAGTTTAGGTAGATATTCAACGTCTGACCCTATAGAAAAAAGGAGAGATATATGGAAACATTTATAAATATTTTTGTGCCAATAGCTATATTAGCTTTAACAGCTGTTATAGGATATGCTACATATATACATATAAAAGATTAAAGTAGTTTTATATTGCTATTTATTTAATAAAACGAGTATAAAAACATGATAAACCAAAAACGAAAAGAGCGTATAAAAGAGATTTTAAGCCAAAAACAACCAACTTTACAAGTTATGCTTGACGATGTCTCAAACTCTCAAAACGTCTCTGCGATTATTCGCTCTTGTGATGGGGTTGGGGTTTTGAACTTATATTATAGTACAAAAGATGATTTAAACTTACGTATACATAAGACCATTACCCAAGGGACACATCGTTGGCTTAATCGTGAGCGAATTGACTATAAGGATAGAGTCGATTTTTTGAAAAAGAGGCAAAAAGAGGGCTTTCAAGTAGTGGTGACACATCTTGCTGAAAAGTCTGTCTCTTTTACTAAGGTTGACTACACTAAGCCTACACTCTTAGTAATGGGAAATGAGCATGAGGGAATTAGTGATGAGGTGTTGGCTGTTGCAGATAAAAACATAGTTATTCCTATGCGTGGTATGGCTCAGAGTCTAAACGTATCTGTGGCTACAGCACTAATACTCTATGAAGCAGGGCGACAACGAGATGAGGCTAAGATGTATGATAAAGCTCAGATTTCAATAGAAAGTATGGAAAAAATTATGGAAGATTGGATTTATAGAGATGTAATACGACATCGAAGTAAGGGAA
>JALWNF010000229.1 GCA_026995985.1 Campylobacteraceae bacterium | reverse complement strand
CGTAATATGGAGGGAGATACCATTGAGTATGGTTACAATCTAGCAATGAGCTATAGACCAACTTCCGATATTAATATGGCTGTAACCTATCGTTCAAACATAGACCTAAAAGAGGAGGGTGATGCTAACTTATATTTAGGAAATATAGGGAAACATCATAGTGCCAATGTAACCGTGCCTCTTCCTGCTGCACTAAATCTAGCAGTTAGTAAAACATGGCAAGATAGATATACTTTAGAGTTAAATTATGAGAAGACCTATTGGTCAGAGTATAAAGAGTTAGATTTTAATTATGGTTCGCCAATTAGAGGTGCATTAGTTGATGCTTTTGATAAACCAAAACCTAAAAATTGGAGAGATACAGATACATTTAGAGTTGGATTTACAGCAAAAGTCTCACCCAAGTTAACATTTATGGTAGGATACGCAAAAGATGAAACACCTATTCCCAAAGAGTATCTCTCTTATGAGCTTCCTGATTCAGATGCAGACATTTATACCTTTGGTTTTCGCATAAAAGCCAATGAGAACCTCTCTTATGGTTTTGCCTATTTGCGTGATGAAAAAGAGTCTTTCTCTTTAGCTCAAGGAGAGAATAAAAATGGGATTGTTGGTAAGTTTTCAGGTGGTGGAGCTGACCTGTTAACAGCAGGAGTATCATATAAGTTTTAGTAAGAGAGTTAATCAACTCTCTTTACCATATAGTAAACAGCAGGAATAATAATCAAAGTCAATATAGCAGAGCTAACAACCCCACCAATCATTGGGGCTGCGATTCTCTGCATTACTTCACTTCCTACTCCATCTATATACATTATAGGAATCAACCCACCCAAAATGGCAAAAACAGTCATAAGCTTTGGACGCACTCGTAAAACTGCCCCCTCATAGATGGCTTCTTTTAGACTCTCTTTTGTTTTTACTTTTAAATTGCCTACAGCCTCCTCTAAATAGATAATCATAACAATAGCCGTCTCTGTAGCAACTCCTATAAGCGATAAAAAACCAACTACCACAGCAATAGAGAAGTTAAAATCTAAGATGTCTAAGTAGATAACTCCACCCACTGTAGCAAATGGCAGAGTTAAAAAGACTATTAGTGCATTTTTAATAGAGCGTAAACCTAAATAGATAAGTATAAAGGTTATAAACAGAGTAATAGGAACAATAAAGAGCAGACGCTCCATAGCAGACTCTAGGTACTCACTCTCTCCTGCCCACTCAAAGTAGTATCCTGTTGGTAGTTTTAAATCGGCTAGGAGTTTTGTTGCCTCTCTTTTATAGAGTTGTGAGGTAACTTTTTGACTTGGTGTAATGTAGACAAAGACAACTTTTTTCCCCTTTTCTGATTTTAAGATTGAAGGAGCCTCTTTGTAGTAGAGTTTAGCAAAGGTTTTTAGGGGTGCGTAACCGTAAGGGGTTTTTATGCGTATCTCTTTTATGGTTGTAATATCTGCTCTTTTGCTCTGTTCATATCGTACCGAAATTGGGTAACGCTTAATACCTTTATATAGTGTAGCAACAGTTGCTCCTCCAATACCATTTGAGATGGTGTCTAAGATGAGGTTTTTGCTAATGCCATACTCGGCTATTTTTGCATCGTCTAGCTCAATATTTAGGTAGTATCCAGAGTTCGCTTTGTCGGCAAATACAGATTGTGTCCCTCCATAGCTTTTGAGTCGTTGCTCTATCTTTTCTGCATATATTGCCAACTCTTTGCTACTGTCTCCATAGAGTTTAATACCTAGAGGGGTTCTAATTCCAGAGAGAAGCATATCTATTCGTCCACGAATTGGATATGTCCATGAGTTGGTTAGACCCTTTATCTGTAGGGTTGATTCCATCTCATTTAAGAGCTTCTCATAGCTCATGCCCTCTCGCCATTGGTTTTGTGGTTTAAAGGTTATGATGGTCTCTATCATGCTTAGTGGAGCAGGGTCAGTAGCTGTGTTGGCTCGTCCTGCCTTTCCAAATACAGTTTCTACTTCAGGGAAATTCTCTTTTAAAATCTTGTCTGTTTTTTGCGTTAGCTCCTTTGCCATGTCGATACCAATTCCATACGGAGTTACAGGCATATACATATAGGTCTGCTCATTGAGTGGTGGCATAAACTCCCACTTCTGTTGCTCAAAGAGCCAAACCCCATAAGCTATAAACCCAACCAACACAAATGGTACAAAATAACGCAGATACAACGCCCCTTTTAGTAGAGGAGAGTAGAGCCAAATAAAAAATCTATTTAGCCAATTTTTATGCTCATCTAAAATTTTACCACGCACTAGATAGACCATCAAGATAGGTACAAGAGTTATAGAGAGTATAGCCCCTGTAACCATAGCAAAGGTTTTTGTATAGGCTAGTGGTTTAAACAATGCCCCCTCTTGA
>JALWNF010000228.1 GCA_026995985.1 Campylobacteraceae bacterium | reverse complement strand
TGGCTGGTCACTAGAGTATAGAATAACAGGTTCAGATGGTTTAGAGATAATCAATGCCAAATTTAAAAAAGAGCCTGTTTTAAAATCGGCAAAGATTGTAGATTGGCATGTAGCCTACTTAGCAAAAAAGGGAGCAAGTAGTTTAGATGATAGTGAGAGTTATGTAGCAGGAAGGCGTATAGAGTATGTTAGAGGTGAAAATGACTCCTTTAGATTTGGCTACAACGATGCAATGGGGTGTCCAATGTACTCAACTTCTGTTGTATTGCCTTTTAATATTCCACAGATAAAATCTATTGTCAAAGATGGCAAAGAGGTTGGTTTCTATATTCTCCAAGATTACCGTAATCCAAAATGGCCAATGGCTTGTAACTACCGTTATGAGAACCGTTTTGAGTTCTACAAAGATGGCTCATTTCGTATAGTTGGGGTAAATATTGGTCGTGGATGTGGAGAGAATGCTCTCTATCGACCTGTTATGAGAATAGATTTTGATTTAGGGGCTGAGTCTTTCTACAAATATAGCAGTGGCTCTTGGCAAAAGTGGCTAACAGAGCAGTCTGATTTTCAGCGAGATGCTAAAGAGTATGACCAAGGTAAGTACCTATATAAGATAACAAATCAAAAGTATGGCTACTACATAGAGCCAAATAGAGGGCAGTTTAATGATAATAGCCGTGGAGATAATGCAACCTTGTTTGCTACTAGATTTAAAAGAGGAGAAGGAGAAGAAGACCTACTTACTCTTGGCTCTTGCTGTAAGTTAGATGAAGATGGTGTAGAGCGTTATATAGATAGTCATGAGAGTATAGATAATCAAGATATAGTCTTGTGGTATGTACCACGCATTCAAAATGACGCAAGAGCAGGGCATGAGTATTGTTGGGCAGATACAGTGTTAGAAGATGGAAAGTTAGTAGTCAAAGAGTACCCTTGCGTTGTTGGACCAAAATTTGTACCAATAAAAAGATAAAAAATGTATAATTTAAAAAGATATTTACCCATAATCATTGCCATATTTATTGTCTCTATAGGTGCTTTATGGGCTATTAATGAAAAAAACAGTAAAAAAATTAAAGAGGAAAAACCCTTTGACATAGGTACTTTTAACCAAACAAGAGGCTGTGGAAGACACCCAAACTTTTTAGCTAAATTGAGAGTACCTCAACCAATTGCTATAGACCTTTCACAAAATCGATATAAGGGCTTGGCATTTCTCTATGGTCGTGGGTTAAATCAAGCTGTTCATCTAAAAACATGGGAAGTCTTTGATTACTTCTCTACCTATGCTTTAGACCCAAAAGGTAATATCTACTTAACCCCTATGCCTTTTGTCTCTGTAAATCCAAAAACTTTTGAGTTTCAAAAAAATATCTACTTTTTAGATACCAATTCAGGAAATTTATCTATTTGGTTGAGTTTAGATGAGGTAGAAGCAACACCAAATAACCCTTTTGGAGTTATTGCTTTGGTTTACGATTGTGATGACCATACTCTTTGGGTCTCTGCTATAGATAAGAGTAGTTACGATAAGGGTAGAGGTATTATTTATCATATAGATATTTCTTCAAAGAATATATTACAGAGATTTAAAGGTGTAGATGCTTTAAGTCTAGCACTTCTTAAAAGTAGTAAAGGAAAATTTTTACTTATGGGAGATGCTCGTAAGAGTCAACTCTTGGCAATAGAGATAAAACATAACAAGCCCTTCTCTAAGCCTATTAAGCTACTAGAGCTTCCAAATACTCTTGAACATATAAGAAAGATAAAGGTTAAAGGAGAAAATCTACTTGAACTACAGACAGTTCCTTTCTCTTATACCTTAATAGCTCAAACATCTAGTGGAGAGGATAGAAAGTACTATAGAGCAGTATGGCATAGTAGTGAATGCTCTTGGAAAATAGAGAGTAAGTAGATGAACTATTAAATTCATTATCTTTATCAATTGAGTTGTTCACTCAATCATTTTATGAAAACCACTCACAATAGACCATCTCCCACCCCTTAAAGACAACAATAACCCCTCTTTCAAACCCTTGTGGGTTGTATTGTTGAAGTTGCTCTTTAGCCTTGTTAATCTGTCTGTTTAACTCCTCTTGGCTAAATTTACTTTTTGGGATATATTTTAGCTCTATTAGCCCCTCTATAATATCATCTTCTATATTTGGAGCTTTTTTTAGAAAAATATCTACAAAACCTTTGTTTCTCTCTTGTTCTGTAAGGACTCCATAGTAAGGGCTTAAGCCCAAATAGGCTGTAAAAAAGCCCTTTATAAAGCTCTCTCCACTAATATAGTCTCTTACTTTTGAACGCTCTTTTATCTCATTGGCTAGATAGTGAAAAACATTTAGTGAACCATCATAAGCAAACTCATTAATGGTATCTTTAA
>JALWNF010000227.1 GCA_026995985.1 Campylobacteraceae bacterium | reverse complement strand
ATAAACAAACCTATCCCAACCCCTATGAAGAGTTACCACAAGACCCAAATGATGGAGTAAGTCATAACTACTACGAGGAGACTAATCCATACTAACCCCTTCGTCTCCACCATACAAAACCTAAAACTAAAAGAGCTACAGGCACTAAAACTTGTATCCAAGCTGAAATCTTAATGCTCTTATGTAATATATCACCATGCATCTCTTTGTCTATCTCAACTCCTGCCATATTAGCAATATGATTCATAGCTGAAATTGCCAAGTCTCCATCTGGAATGCTTTGATGGCATGATAAACAGACACCTTGCCTGTCAAGTTTAGCTCTCTGTTTAGCACTTAGAGGATTTGCTAACTTCCAATGGTTATCAACCGTTTGAACTTGTGTTCCATTCTCATCTATCATTACAGAGTAGTCATGTTTTAGATTAGCAATAGCAGGTATCTGCTCATCTACTCTTTTAGGTAATACTTTACCACTAGCAGTCATTAAATCTACTACTGCTGTTTTACTTGGGTCTGAAAAATATTTTCCACCGTTAATTCCCATTCCTAAAGCCTTTTTAGAAGCATGACAACTCTCACAACTCCGTGAGGCTTTAGAGATAGTGTGTGGGTTAACTTGTGCCATAGTAATGGCATTTTGCCCCTCAGCTCCTGCTCCTTCAACATTAGGAATTTTTACAATATGATTTTGAAGTTTTGCTTTTCCATCTTTTCCTATTACAGTAATGGTTACTTGACACCCTGGGATAGTAGGAGAGACTCGCCCCTCTCCATTTACAGAGAGAGCTGGGTTCTCCCAACGTAAGTAACTTCTAGTCTCAGTTACCTTTCCATCTACTAAAAAATCTTTTAGGCTCTTCTCTCCTGTCATACCATGAGCATCATGGTACTTAGAAGCCTTTAGATAGTCTGGGTTCTGTTTTCCTTTTGAGTAGTCTATCTTGACATGACAACCATAACATTGAGGAGCCCAAGTAGCGTGACAGGTATAACACTCTAACTTATCAGTATGAGCCTCTATCTTATCCATGGCTACAAGTGCTTTTTTAGAGAGTCTCTCTTGCTCTTTTAGGAGTTTAAGAGGTTTTAGTTCAATATCTTTTCCTGATGCTAGGTGCATAATTACCTTATTTCCATGTCGAACTGCTTTAGTAAGAGGATTACCACGAGCAGAGAGTAAGAAACCATCTCCCTTATCTTTAGGAATAGCACCTTTTTTAAGATACTCTGCTAACGTCATAGTTGTACCTCTTGGTTTTCCCTCTTTTGGCTTAAGTGCAAACTCATCAGAGTACCCCAAAGGTAACTCCCAAGGGTACTTTTTGGTAGTTCCGTGACAATCTTGACACTCAATCTCCACAGCTCCTAAGTTTGCACCTGTCATAAAACCATCACCATGCATATCGTTAGAGGTGTGGCAATCTTGACAGAGCATTCCTTTAGAGTAGTGAATATCTTCTGTTAGATGCAAATATCGCTTAGTATGGAGTTTTGGTTGACCATTCCCCTCACTATCAAAGGTGCTTTGGTACTCTGTCTCCATTAAACCTTGATAGCTTACACCTATTCGCTTTCCTCTATTGTGACAAGTGGTACAGGTCTCTACAGGAATACCTGAATAGTCTATACCGTGAATATTTACCTTTACTTTCCTAGAAGATTGAATCTGATGAGTTAAGAGATGACCTCTTTGGTTATGAGGAATAGATTTGTCTTTCCCTTCATAAAACCCCTCATTTGAGTAGGGAATATGACAACTAGCACACCCCATTCCTCTGTAGTCTCCTCTTCTACTTCGCCCTTTTCCTCCAGTGTGACAACGCAGACACTCTTGACGCAAGTAGGTATAGACTGAAAGAAGTGGGTCTTTCTCTACCTCATCAGCTGTTGGTGCTTCTGGTAGAGCTTTTGAGTGTTTAGGAAAGGCTTGTGGCTCTTTTTTTGAGAGTTCTCTCATATACTCTTGATAACTCTTTGTTCCTAAACGCTCATGTGTATTGTTAGAGTCATAGTTTGACTCCCAATGGTTATAGCCATCAGATTTTCCAAATGACCACAACGCCCCATGAATCTTTCCTGCTTCTGTGTTCATAAGTGAGTTCCATTGTGCTTTTACCTGCTCTTGGTGACACATTCCACAAGTGTTAATATTTATCCATTGGCTTGTTGGACTTGGGTAGAACTCTTTTGGTCCTTTATGGGTTAAGAAGTACTTTAGTGTTCCTGAGTGAGAAATATTTTTATCTGAACTATTAGGGTTACCCCCATGACAAACTACACAGTCATTACCTTTTACTCCAGCTTTATCGGCTATTTTTAGAATCTCTTGCATCATTTTAGATGAGTTTTGGCGTATATGTTCAATAGCACTATGACACTCTAAACA
>JALWNF010000226.1 GCA_026995985.1 Campylobacteraceae bacterium | reverse complement strand
ATTGGAGAATGTTTATAATACTTATTAAATGCCCGTCTAGCCATACTTTAAGATACCTTATTTGGTCTTAAAGTTTACCAGACCCATAATATTTCTACTGTTAAAGAACAAAACTAAATTTGACACTAATTTAGGTTATGGAGGTTAAAATAAAACTCTATTTTTTAGTTTATTTCTTTATAGTTGACTTCTATTTTTATAGTCTTTTAGAATTATAATCTTATCTTAATCGATTTTTTATGGGACATTATTGCCCTAACTTTCAAATTATCTATAAGGTAAAAGTTCTTGGATTGTTTATATAGCTCAGAGGAATCAATTAATTTAAATTAAATCAAAAGATGATTTATTGAATATTTATTTCAAAATGAAACACTATTTGAGTTAAATAATCTTTCTAAATGGAATTTTCCGACCCTAGGGTCGGGGGAGGAGTTTTATTGTTGATTATTTGCTTCTTCTTTAGCGATTTGTTCGCGAACTTCGTCCATATTTAGAGCTTTTACTTGTTCGATTACATCTTTTAATGCCTCTTTTGGAAGGAGTCCTGGTTGTGCAAATACAATTACCCCTTCTCGAATTATCATTACTGTTGGAATTGATTGAATCTGAAAATAACCAGCAATACCTTGCTGCTCTTCGGTGTTTACTTTACCAAAAGCAATATCAGGGTACTCTTTTGCAGTCTCTTCAAAGATTGGTGCAAATTGTCTGCATGGTCCACACCATGGTGCCCAAAAGTCTATTACTAAAATCGGGTTTTGCTCAGCAGTTTCGTTGAAGTTTTCTTCTGTAAGGTTTATAATTTCCATAGATTTCCTTTATAGTTAAATATTTGTATTATGCCCTTTCTTTTCTGATAGTTACATAATTTTCTCTTACTTTTTACTGGTATACTGCTAAGAAGAGTTTTAGGAGTAGAGATGAATAGAAATATAGAGTCTTTGTTAATAGCGTGTAACAATTTGGGGGTTGAGTATAATTTTTACCATGCAACGAAAAATTTAGTTGGGGTTATTTTATCTGGAAGAGAGTGGCTCTTTATCAATTGGGCTACACCCCTAAATCCACAATCTATTGTGCAACTCTGTCGAGATAAAGATTATTTCTATAACTACTTTAAAGATGTAGTGCGAATGCCTAATAGTGATGCATTTTTATATCCATATAGTGATGATAAATATGCAAGTTATTTGGAGCAAAGAAGCATTTTTGAGATTATTAAGAGTGTAGAGGGCAACATGGCTTATCCACTAATAGTTAAAAAAAATCGAGGCTCTTGGGGGACGAATGTCTTTAAGGTTGAGAGTAGGCGAGAACTTGAGCAGGCACTTTTGGCGATTTTTAATATGAGTAGTGCATCGTTTGATTATGTAGCTCTTGTGCAGGAGTTTATAGAGATAGAGAAGGAGTTTCGAGCTATATTTTTAGATGGTGAGTTTGTTTTTGCATATGAGAAGATAGTTGAAGGGGCGGAGTTTAAAGATAATTTGAGTCCACTCCATTGGGAAGGTTCTCGTGCTGAATTTGTAACAGATAATGAAGAGATAGGGGCTATCAAAAGGCTTTGTAGACCGATGTTTAAGAAGCTAGTTATTCCATTTTGTGGGCTTGATATTGTTAAAAGTAGAAGTGGTGAGTATGTATTAATTGAAGCAAATTCATCGCCAGGGTTTGATCATATAATTAAGCATCAAGGGTATGAAGAGGTTGTTGGGCTTTATGAGCGAATTTTAAAGAGGCTTGGAGCTTAAATATTTTGAATTATAAGCCTCTGTTTATCGTAAATTGATTATAATCTCTTGCTTATAAATAGACAGGTGGCCGAGTGGTTGAAGGCGCACGCCTGGAACGCGTGTGTAGCGAAAGCTACCGTGGGTTCGAATCCCATCCTGTCTGCCATCTAGATAAATCCTAAATAGTTTCTAATTTTTCGCATATTGATAGTTGCATTCATCTGTTCAAACAGTGAAAAGAGTCCATGGGTGAGTCTATCAAGAAAGATAAAATCTTCAACTACAAGAAATGGTTTGTTTAAAAAGATATTGGCAAATTGTACTCCTTGATTGAGATACTCTTTTGTAAATTTATACTCATCGTGCAAAAAAGGTTCAATTGCCCATTGGTTAAATGGTAGAATTTTTGTTTGAAAGAGCTTATTGCTAATATTACTGATATTATTTATAAATCCCATTTTGTAGTATAAAGTTAAAATTTTCTCTTTCTCTGTTGATTTGTAGATTTGAAATATTTCGATATAGTTTTGTATAAACTCTTTTGAGAAGTGTTTTAGGCAGCCAAAATCGATAAGTGCTACTTGATTGTTTGGTGTTATTATGTAGTTTGCCGGATTTGGATCTGCTTGGATTGTATGGTGCTTAAAGATAGAGTCTATAAAGTTCTCAA
>JALWNF010000225.1 GCA_026995985.1 Campylobacteraceae bacterium | reverse complement strand
GGCTATTACAAAGGAGGTCTAAATATGTTCTATCAAGGGAGTATATTTCAAAGGAGTTCAATTACATACTTAATACTCGTGAACAATGCTGAAGACATTTACTTGTCTTAATGTAATTATAATCTACTATGATTAATCATCAAACAATGAATAATTAATGAATAGTTAATGGTCTAATGATATAATTGTATTTTAATCTAAAAACCTAAATTTGACGGAATATCATATTTATAAAAGCCTAAAAATAGGTAAGATTTTAGAGATTAAATTTGTAAGATAATTAACTAGTTTATCCTACAAAATCTATCATTGTCTATGTTGTACTCTACATTTTTTGAGAAAAATCTCATAAAGTTGTAGATATGATATTTTGTTGAACTTAGGTTAAAAGGATATACATGGAGTACTGGAACCATATATATGAACATTTTAATCCCATTGCCTTAGATTTAGGTTTTATATCAGTACATTGGTATGGTATTATGTATATCTCTGCACTATTAACTGCACTATGGTTTGCAAAGTGGATTATAAAGAGAGATAATATACCTATTTCTGAAGAGATACTAGATAGTTACTTTATTTGGATAGAGATAGGAATTATTTTAGGTGCTAGGATTTGGTATATTATCTTTTATGACCAAAATACTTTATACTATCTTTTGCACCCATGGCAAATTTTTAATCCATTTCAAAATGGTGAATTTATTGGTATTAGAGGTATGAGTTACCATGGTGCTGTAGTTGGAGCCTCTATAGCCTCCTACTTTTTTGCACGTAAACACCCAGGAGTAATCTATAAAATTTTAGATGTTGTTGCTCTCTCTGTTCCTGTTGGTTTTGTCTTTGGACGTATTGGAAATTTTTTAAATCAAGAGTTAGTAGGGAGAGCAACTGATGTTCCGTGGGGAATCTATGTTGAGGATCCTATCTCTCATGAGTTTGTACTACGCCACCCATCTCAATTATATGAGGGATTCTTAGAGGGTATAGTTATTGCTGTTTTAATCTATCTTTATAGAAAACATCGAAAATTTGATGGTGCTTTAATTGGAATATATGGTGTTATGTATGGTGTAGCACGTTTTATTGTTGAGTTTTGGCGAGAAGCAGATATTCAGTTAGGTTACTATAATGGCTGGATAACTATGGGACAGATTCAAAGTTTAGTTATGATAGCCCTCTCGATAGCTTTTTATTTTTTTCTTAAAAAGCATTCGACATTAAGAGGGAAGGGAAATTAAAAATATGTCAACATTCTACTTTGAATAAAATATCTTAATCTCTTCGCCATTGGTGATGGTGATTGAAGTAATAAGTATACAACTATAGTTGAAATCCTTTTCATAATATTCTCTCCTTAAAGTTCCTTTGCATAAGAATATTAATGTAAAAATTAGTATCAAATATGAAAAATATATTAATAAATTATTATAATAGTAAAACTTATGCAAAAATATATAATATTTATTAACATATATAATTATATATTGTGTAATTTAAAAAATGTTATGATGCGATATCTATTAATTTAGGAGTTATTTGTGAAAAAATTAAATATTTTATTTGTTACAACAGTTACAATAAGTAATTTTTTATATGCAGGAGGAGATATTTTAATGCCTGTTATTGAACAACATGAAGATGTTTATGTTCCTGTTGAGCCTGTAGAAGAGGAGAAGGAGGTTGTCCCTGTTTCCCCTCCTATTCCAAAAATAGATTCTGTCCCTATAAAACCAAAACCTATTAAAAATGTTATTCCACTAGGATTGTATGTAGGTTTAGGTTTAACTGCTACAAGGTATGAGCCCAATTGTGGGTGTGCTAAAACAGGTAATGTTGATAAAACAGCAGGTATTATAGGAAGAGTTGGTTATGATTTTAATCAGTTTTTTGGTATTGAAGCAAGAGGTATTAGAACTAATTGGAAGTCAGAAGGTGGTAAGCTTAAACACTATGGAGCTTTTTTAAAACCAATGTACCCTGTAAGTAATGATATTAATATTTATGGATTAGCAGGTGTAGCTAAAACAAAAACAGCAGGTGGAGGTCGACAACTAACAGATGCAAATGGATTTGCTTGGGGTGTTGGAGTTGAATATGATTTAGATAAGGAGTATGCAAAAGAGGGTAGATATTCAAGAGATTTTGATGGATATGGCAATCAAGAGAGTGGCTGGGGACTCTTTGTTGATTATGAACGATTACTTCAAAAATCAGGCTCTCCAGATTTAGATGCCATAAGTGTAGGGATTACTTATGATTTTTAAAAACTCATCTGCAAAGCATCTACCTCCTCCCAAGTTAGCAAAGAGTCTCTTTTTGCTCTATGAGCTAAAATATGCTCAATATATCGTGCAAAGAGATCTGTCTCTATATTGAGCTTTGTTCCAACTTTATAGTTTCTCATAAGAGTATTCT
>JALWNF010000224.1 GCA_026995985.1 Campylobacteraceae bacterium | reverse complement strand
TAATTATACTTAGATATCAAAAATTTATCTTAATTATTATAATGTTAATTTTATATTAAATAAACTTTAATATAGTTTTTTAATTAAATTTTTAATATATTTTTAATAATTACATAAATACTTATAAAAGTAGATAAAATTAAAATACTCTTAGTAGTAAAATTAAAAAGGGGAGAGATTCACTAGAATAGTTCTAGTGAATTTAGAAGAGTAAAAAGATTAAAGAGCTAAGGTTTATCCTTAGTTTCTCTTTTCAATAATCTCTTTAGCTACATTTGCAGGTACTTCATCGTAGTGGTCAAACTCCATTGAGTAGGTTGCACGACCTTGTGTCATTGAACGTAAATCTGTTGAGTAGCCAAACATCTCTGAGAGTGGCACAAATGCATCTACAATTTTATTCCCTGCTCTATCACTCATACCACGAACAATACCTCGTCTTTTAGATACATCACCAATAACATCACCCATATACTCTTCAGGTGTCTCAACTTCAACCTTCATCATTGGTTCTAAAATAAATGGGTCAGCCTCTTTACAACCCTCTCTAAAACACATAGAACCTGCTAGTTTAAATGCCATTTCAGATGAGTCAACATCGTGGAATGAACCATCATATAGAGTTACTTTTACATCTTCAACAGGGTAACCAGCTTGAATTCCTCTAGCCATTGCCTCTTGAACACCTTTATTAACAGGTTCAATAAACTCTTTTGGAATAACTCCACCTTTAATCTCATTGACAAACTCATAACCAGCACCAGGCTCTTGTGGTTCAATATGTAAAAATACATGACCATATTGTCCACGTCCACCAGACTGTTTTGCATACTTATGCTCTTTTTTGACTGCTCTTCTAATACCTTCTCGGTAAGCAACTTGTGGAGCACCAACTTCAGCCTCTACATTAAACTCTCTCTTCATTCTGTCAACAATAATCTCAAGGTGGAGCTCACCCATACCTGCAATAATTGTTTGACCAGACTCCTCATCTGTTGAGACACGGAAAGATGGGTCTTCTGCTGCTAGTTTAGAGAGAGCTATACCCATCTTCTCTTGGTCAGCTTTTGTTTTTGGTTCAACTGCTACAGAGATAACAGGGTCTGGAAAATCCATTCTCTCTAATACTACTTTTTCACTAGGGTCACAGAGTGTATCTCCTGTAGTTGTATTTTTAAGACCAACAACAGCACCAATCTCACCAGCATATATTTCAGAAATCTCTTCTCTTTTAATAGCGTGCATCTTCATAATTCTACCGACACGCTCTTTTTTATTTTTTGTTGAGTTAAGAACGTAAGAGCCTGACTCTAGCGAACCACGATAGACACGAATAAAAGTTAACTGTCCAACAAAAGGGTCAGTCATAATCTTAAAGGCTAGAGATGCAAATGGACCATCATCTGTAGATTCAACAACAACCTCTTTCTCCTCATCGTCCATCATTGTCCCTCTAATCGGTTCAGCCTCAACAGGAGATGGAAGATAGTCAACAATAGCATCAAGTAGTGTCTGAACACCTTTATTTTTAAAGGCAGAACCAACAGTCATTGGAACAATATG
This sequence comes from Campylobacteraceae bacterium, assembly GCA_026995985.1. Taxonomy (GTDB): domain Bacteria; phylum Campylobacterota; class Campylobacteria; order Campylobacterales; family Sulfurovaceae; genus UBA1140. Next base: position 863 of record JALWNF010000224.1, on the reverse strand, counting down.
CATACCAATTGTAGCTCTTTTAATTGCCTCTTTAATCTCCTCTTCGCTAAGCTCTTCACCCTCCATATATTTTTCCATAAGCTCTTCGTTGCCATCAACTGAAGCTATCTCTTCAATCATCTTTTCACGATACTCTTCAGCCAACTCCATCATATCTTCTGGAATCTCTTCAACATAGTACTTAGAGCCCATCGCTGCTTCTTTATCCCAAACGATTGCCTTCATCTTTACAAGGTCAATAACCCCTTGGAAGTTCTCTTCAGCACCTATTGGTAATTGAATTGGAACAGGATTACCATTTAATCTATCTTTAATTTGTCTCTCAACCTCATAAAAATCTGCACCTGTTCGGTCATATTTATTTACAAAGACAATTGATGGTACACCGTAACGGTTTCTCTGTCTCCATACTGTCTCTGATTGTGGTTGAACCCCACCAACGGCACAAAATACTGAAACTGCACCATCAAGAACTCTCATAGAACGCTCAACTTCAATGGTAAAGTCAACGTGACCTGGAGTGTCAATAATATTAATCTGTTTGCCTCGCCACTCACAAGTGGTAGCAGCAGAGGTAATAGTAATACCTCTCTCTTTCTCTTGGTCCATCCAGTCCATAGTAGCTGCACCATCGTGAACTTCACCGATTTTATGCTCTACCCCTGTATAGAATAGAATTCTCTCTGTAGTTGTTGTTTTACCAGCATCAATATGAGCTGCAATACCAATATTTCTTACATCTTCAAGTTTATGTGTCCGTGCCATACTATTCCCTTACCATCTATAGTGAGCAAATGCTTTGTTTGCTTCTGCCATTCTATAGGTATCTTCTTTTTTCTTAAATGCTGCACCCTTCTCAGTTG
>JALWNF010000223.1 GCA_026995985.1 Campylobacteraceae bacterium | reverse complement strand
TTATCTCTTCCTTTTGCTAACTCTCTACCACCATTTGCCGTAGCACGAAATACTAATCTTAGTATAAAAAGACCAATAAGTGCTGATAGTAGATGAAATAATGGTGATAGAAAAAGAGAATTATCTCTATCTACTTTATAAGCATATACTGCACCACCTACTAGCATAAATAGCCATAGAACTATACGAATAACTACTGAGATAGAAGTATCTATTTTCATACTATTGTTTATATAAGTTTAGTTTTTAGCCTTTACATACTCTTCAACTTTCTCTCTCTGCTCTTTTGTTAGAGTATTTTGGACATCTATAATGCACTGTAGATGTGCTTTTGTGAGTTCTGCTTTTTTTATAGCAATTTTATCGACCAAATCAGACATCTCTTTTGTTACTTTTGTAATATTGCCCTCATTTGACTCTAACATATTAACTAAAGAGAGTTCTAGCTCTTTAATCTCTTTTGCATTCTTTAAAATAGATGGCTTTTTCTCTTTTTTCATCTTAACCAATTTTTCAATTTGCTCTTTAGATAGTCCCAAAGTTGAACTTTTTGGGTGATGAAGAACTAAACCTAAAGCATATGGAAGATTTTTAGGGATTAGAAAATACTCTTTTGGAAAGTTTTCATTTTTATTAAATGGACTTGTCTCTCCTGCTATTTTTGCCATTTTTGCTTTCATTGCTTTTTTATCTATGGGTATATTTGCATCTGCCATTAAAAGGGTAGTTAAGCTTAAGGCTAGAGTTATTTTTAGAAGATTTTTCATAATGTTTCCTTTTTATGTAATTTTGTTTGCTATTGTATCTAGTTTAAATTATTGCATCATTAAATCCGATAATGCCCTGAAAAAACTAAACAACAATATATAATATATAGAGATTTATTTCCTAAACCAGCTATAATAACAGCAGAAAAAAATGGCAAGAAAAAAAGGTCAAACCTACACATCAGAACAGAAAGCAAAAGTAGTCCTAGAACTACTTAAAGAAGAGCAAGCAATAGGTGAGTTAGCAATACAATATAAAGTGACACCAAAAACTATACAGAATTGGAAAAAAGAGTTTTTAGCTAATGCTTCAAAAGCATTTGAGACAGATAAAAATGCAAAAGAGAATAAAGAGCAAATAGCGAAGTTAAAGAAAGAGAATGATGCCTTAGCTAAAGCATTAGGACGAATTACAATAGAGCGAGATTGGGTAGTGGGAAAGCATGTAGCGTAGCGAAATTCCACAGGAACGAGGACAAAAGAGCTTGTCGACTCCAAGCTCACAAAAATTTCAATGACAAGATAGACAAAACTTTTAGGTGTTAATAGAACAACACTCTATTATAACCCTGTACCATTTAGTCCTGAGAAACTTCATCTACTAAATAAAATAGGTGAGATATATACTAATAATCCAAATTATGGCTATAGAATGATTTATCAACAACTTAAAGAGGATGATTGCAATATAGGCAATAACAGAGTATTAAAATATATGGGGATACTAGGCATTCAAGCTCTATATCCACATAAAAATATTTTAGAACTTACACTCTTTGTTAACTTTTTTAGGAGTATATCTTGCAAAATCATAATATACTTTATGCTAACTCATAATATGTTAGATTTAAAGGAGTAGGTCAAAAAGAGCTCTTTCTGACATAAATAGATGAGAAGAACTATGTCCTCTCAGAAGCTCTCTCTTTACAAGCCTTAATATCTATACAGAACATACCTTTACCTTTTTTAGCAGGTTTTAGCTCTTCAGGTACATCATGCCCACACTTTTTACACTGTTTGCTTGGGTCAACTTGTGGAGCTTGGGCTACAGGAGCTTCTGGTCTCATGGCAGGGAAGAGAAGTACATCTCTAATGGTGTGTTGGTTGGTAAGCATCATAATTAGACGGTCTATTCCAATTCCCTCACCAGCTGTTGGAGCCATACCGTAGCCTAGAGCTTTTACAAAGTCTGTATCCATGTGCATTGCTTCATCGTCACCTGTTGCCTCTTTTGCATCGACTTGTGCTTTAAATCTCTCATATTGGTCAAGAGGGTCATTAAGTTCAGAGAAACCATTTGCCAACTCTGCACCTGCAACAAAGAACTCAAAACGCTCTGTAATCTCAGGGTTTGTATCACTTCTTCTTGCTAGAGGAGAGATGTCTACAGGGTAGTCGGTAATGAATGTTGGGTTAATAAGCTTTGATTCAACATACTCATCAAAAAGTTCTGCTTGAACATACCCTAGTGTCCAATTCTCATCGTACTTATGGTTGTTCTCTTTTAAAAATGCCAACCCTTTGTCTCTGTCCTCTGCAATCTCTCTTGGAATGCCTCCAATCTCTACAATAGCATCAATCCACGGCACTCTTGCAAATGGAGTTTGAAAGTTAATCTCATGCTCACCATAGGTTAGGACTCTATCTAGTCCAAGAGTATCAAAGATATA
>JALWNF010000222.1 GCA_026995985.1 Campylobacteraceae bacterium | reverse complement strand
CAATCTTAACTTTTAGACCTTGCTCTTTTCCATACTTAGCAAGGGTTGCAATGATGTCATCTGCCTCATATCTATCTTTTTCAAGACTAGCAAAACCCATTTGGCGAATCCACTCAATGGCAATAGGGAGCTGTTTTTTTAAATCTTCAGGAGCTTCATCTCTATTTGCTTTGTACTCTGGGTAAATCTCTTTTCTAAAACTATCACCCTTTGAGTCCAAAGCAAAGACAATATAGTCAGTAGCATGGTCACGGTGAAGAGAGTCTATAAGGTTAATAAAACCTGTAAGTAGCCCTGTAGGAAACCCTTCTGAGTTTTTTAGAGGTGGAAGTGCAAAGTAAGAACGGAAGAAGAAGCCAAATGTATCTATAATTGTTAATGTTTTCATGGAGGAGATTGTATCTAATTAAGAGTTATAGTTTAATGTGTTATTCCATACTAAAACTTATTTATATATAATTTTATTATTGTATAATTATTTTATAAAAAAAATTTAAGGTAATATATTATGAATAGTCAACATGACCCATATTTAGTTACTGTTAAGAGAAGTTTTGATGAACAGCGTATATTAAAACGTAAAGAGCGATTAGAGTTGCAGAAAAATAATAAAAAAAAGGATAGCTATTTTTCAAAAAGAGTTGATTTAAATAAGATTTTAGATTTACCAGAGGGGATTGGGGAGATTGTATTTTTTATATTTTTTATTTTTATTCCCTATAGTGTAGGTTTAGTTTTTGCATTTATTGTTCGTTTAGATATGAGGTGCTTTGATGCTAATTTTAATCAGTTTCTATTTTTTTGGACAATAGGTTATGAGTTTTTAGCAACTATATTGCTTACTTTTTTAATTCAACAAGCATTTATATATAGGAGGAGTTCATCTTGATAGCTCCTCCTCAAGCTCTAGTACTTCTAAGTAGCGTTCACTTAGCTCTTCATACTCCTTTTCAACCCTTTTAAGCTCATCGGCTAAGGTAGTTAAGCCCTTCTCTTCATAACAAGCAGGGTTAGCTAGACAAGCGTTTATCTTGTCCATCTTTGCCTCTAACTCTTCAATGAGTTCTGGTAGACGCTCTAAGTCACGTTGGTCTTTGTAGCTTAGTTTTGTCTTTGTTTTTGGTTGGGTAGGGGTTTGTCTGTTGGCTAAAGATTTCTCTTTTACCTCTTTTTCTATTTGGTAAAGCTCTTTTATGCTCTTTTCTATCTCCAAATACTCACTATACTGCTGATATGATTCTTCTACAACTCCATTTCCTTTAAATACAATAAGTTTAGTAGCAATCTTGTCAACAAAATAACGGTCGTGACTTACAAAGATTAATGCTCCAGAGAAGTTAAGTAGCTTCTCCTCTAAGATATTAATAGTCTGAATATCTAAATCATTTGTAGGCTCATCTAAGATTAAGCAGTCAACCTTTTGAGTAAAGAGTAGAGCTAAGGCTACACGATTTTTCTCTCCACCACTAAGCACTCCTATCTTTTTGGTTAAATACTCCTCTGGAAATAGAAAAGATTTCATATAGGCAAAGACGTGCATATTTTTACCCATAACATCGACAATATCTCCACCATTTGGGCAAAATATATCTATAATAGTTTTGTTGTCATCTAACATCTCACGCTGTTGGTCAAAATAGCCTATCTTAAACTCGCCAACCTTAATGACCCCTTTTTGGGGTTTGAGTCGACCTAAAAGGAGTTTAAGTAGGGTCGATTTACCTGAACCGTTGTGTCCTACAATGGCAATTCTATCTCGCTGTAAAATACGTGTAGTAAAGCCACAAATTAAATCTTTACCACCAATAGAGAAGTGCAAATCTTCTATCTCAAAGAGCATCTTTTTTCTATTTTTCCCTTTCTCTTCACCACGGTTAAAGCTCTTCTTCTCTCGCTCTAGCTCAATCTTCATCTTACGAATAAGTGTTGGGTCCTTTTTAGCCTTTTCGCGTAGCTCAAAGACTCTAGCCTTTCGCCCTTGATTTCGTGTAAGTCTTGCTCTAACTCCACGTCTTAGCCACTCTTCTTCCTTTTTTAAAAAGCGTATAAGTGTATCGTAGCTTTTTGCTAAACTCTTCATACGCTCCTCCTTTTGCACTAAGTAGCTATCGTACCCACCATCGTAAGAGACAAGTTTCATCTCTTCTACCTCAACAATGCGTGTAGCAATAGAGTTTATAAAGTGTCTATCGTGAGAGATAAGAAGCAGTGTAAACTTCTCTTTGAGCAAAATCTCCTCTAAAAACTCTACCATGTAGACATCAAGATGGTTTGTAGGCTCATCAAGCAATAGCACATCGAGCTTTTTCAAAATCAACGAAGCCAAAGCAACACGACGCTGTTCACCTCCAGAGAGTAGATTGACACTCTTGTACTCATACTCTTTAAGTTTAAACTCTTGAAGTATTCGCTCTATCTTATCATCTAAATTCCAAGCGTTGTGGTGGTCAAGGTAGTTGGTTATTTTGGCATGTTCTTCAAGCAGTTGTCTGTTTTCAAAATCTTCACTAAGCAAAAGGGTTAACTCCTCATAACGCTCTTTTGCCTCTTTAAGCTCGGTTAGTTCATTCTCAATCGCATCACGAACATTTAACCCCTCTTCAAAGCGTGGATTTTGGTCAAGTGAATCTATAATTATAGAACTGTTTGCAATACGCTTTCCTTCATCTGGCTCTACGCTACCAGCTAAAATCTTCATAAGTGTAGACTTCCCACAACCATTCTGCCCAACAATAGCCACACGCTCACCCTCATTGAGCTGAAAATCTACCCCTTTTAGGAGCTGTTTTACGTCATAGTTTTTTGAGATATTAAAAAGACCCACTAGTGCCATTTGAAATCCTTGGAGATATTTGAAAACTATTTTGAGATTATAGCTAAAAAGATACATAGAATAAAATCAGAGCATTATCTTTCTTCATCAAAGATATTTTCTTAATAGTTTCTCTATCATGAAAGAGTTTTTTTGGAGTAGTTTCATACTATCTATTTTGTAGACTCTATTATATATACTATATATTTTTAGTTTGCTATCTTAGCATGATAGACCCCTTTTCCTTAGTAAAATAGAAGTCTATCATTTTCTTTTAGATAAAGTATAAATTAAGTTTAGTTATTTATTTTAGGTCTAACTCTGACCTTTTTATCTCATTGTTTTATAAACAGGAATACCATTGGAAAATCTTTTAATAAGAAATTTATTTTTGTAACTATCCCAATTAAATGCTTCATCCTCTTTTGTATTGCCTGTATAAATAGCATAATCTGGAATAGAGTTAGACTCTTCTTTGGATTGTAAAACAGAAGTACCATAAAATTTATTGTTTGTAATATTTAAATCTTTTGATGCATATATTTTACCATGATTTGCGGCAAAATACATTTGTGAAGAGTCTATAAAACTATTATTATCAATTGTAACACCTTCTGTATTATATATATGTAAAGAGGAATTTAAGTAAATCTCTTTATGGTCTGTTCCAGCTTTTGCAAAAATATTATGTTGAATTAATATATTTTTTGCTGTTGAAAATAGAGTTGTGTTTTTATCACCATGAGGACCTTGCATATAAACTCCTGCACCAGGTAACTTATAAAATATATTATCTCTAAAGGTTAAATTGTATGCTCCTTGTTCATCACCTCTTGGTCCACCAATTGCAAAACCTTTATTGGAATCGAAAATATAATTTTTTTCAACAATAATATCTCTTGCTCCAAAGTGAAATACCATAGCATTACCTTTATCTGAAAGTGAACTATAAGTATTATCAACAGGGCGATAACCAAACATCACATTATTTTTTACAATAACAGGGTTATTTCTATTAAGTGACCCAAATTTAAAATCTAAGGCATTTTCAGTTACACTCTTATTTCCATCAGGTGTAAAATTACCATGTCCATCTGTATAAACTAATGGTGTGACATAAAAAACATTATCTTCAATAATTGTACCCTCTCCATTTAAACGAGGATTTATAGTACCATGTATAGAAGCATTATACTCTGCATTACTATTACGAACTAATTGAACAGCATCAATAAAATTAATTACTTCATTATGTGTAATAATATTATTTTTTAAACTCTCATTAGGATTAAGTCCAACTAATTGAAAAGCAGCAGTATCTGCAAAAATTCGTTTTTCATAAGGAGGTAGTTTAGAAGTACGATTAGATTCATTTCTTTCATTTACTGCAAAATCTACAGACCACTGAGTCTTTTCCATGTGTGAATTTTGAATGATATTATCATTTGAACCTGTATAAAAACTAATACCACTAGCAACATCTTTTCCTAAAATACGATTAAATATATTATGACTAGAATTTTCTAGTACAATCATCTTATTATGAGGGTTTTCATCTTCCCAATAAGCTAATCTATCAACTACCCAATAATCTGAAGAGTGAAATTCTAATCTATATTTTGCTAAATCGGTATAATCTAAGTTTACAGGGTGCTCATTGTTTCCATTGTTTAAAAGTATGTATCTAGGCTTAGTACTTGTTCCATTTATATCAATACTAATAGGTGATATATCAGAGTAATCTCCTGGAGAAACACAAAAAATAGTTTTATTGATATCGTTTATATGATCCCAATCACTATTTTCATTAATAATTTGAACTTCAGGGTTTGAGCTATCACATGATGGTAGTATTAGGTTTTTAAGATGAGATTCATTATTTTCATTTGTCAATTCGATATCATCAATTAATCCACTTCCTCGAATTAAAAAGCCATTTACTTTTAAAAGTGTATTTGATGAATTAATATCATTCAAATCTGAAACTAGATTTCTACTAAAGCTCTTCCATGTTCCATCATTTGCATCAGTTCCCAATCCATGTCCTGACCCAGCATTATAGTTATGAGGAGAATATGTTAGATACTTATGCCCCTGTGTTGTTTCAATACTTACAAAAATTAAAAATGGTTCATCATATTTCATTTTCCATTTTAAAATAAACTCTTTATCATTATGCCAAGCCTCTTCTGAATTGTCTGAAATTGAACCTAATATATATCCATTATCTAGACCATTACCATTTAAAGAGATTACATTACCTTCAGAAGGATCTATAACATTAGATATAGTTGCACCAGAAGGGGAGTTATCATAGACATGCCATTTATTGCTATCGTTATTTTCACCATTAGTATAAATGGTTGCATTTATAAAACTATTTATTCCTATAAGAAGAGATAAAAGTGTAATTGACTGTTTTTTCATCAAAAATCCTTTTTCAAAATATTTTTTGAGTGAGTGAGTATTCTATCATGCGTATTTTAATAAAATTCAATAATTGTTAAAAAATAAAAATATACTAATTATAACTGATTATGTGTATAGTTTTTACCCATTCTATCCCAAAAAAATAAAGATGAATATAACTTTTACAAAAAGAAGATTGCTGATTTTACTAATGCTGTAATCTTTTGAACAAAATATAATTCGCAATCCTCTTCCATAATCTACGATTTGGGAGAGTTAGGTTCACTAAGAGCAAGTGAAAAGTGGAATGGAACAAATGAGGTAAATGATGGCTACTAAAATAGGAGAAGTATATCTGCTAGATTTAATCTATTTTAAAACGGTTGTAGATAAGTATTTGATTGACAATATTAAATTAGATAGTCTTAGTTCTACTAAATGTAAGATATAAAGAGAATAATCGGTACTATTTTAAGCTTAATTTGCAAATACAATTTAAATAAGGAATTGAAAAAGTGCTATTCAATCTAAAAAACAACAACCTAAACGAAAAATACAAACTAATGTCTCAAACAATCATTCCAAGACCTATTGCATGGGTAGTAACTGAAGATGAGGGAGTAGTAAACATTGCTCCATTTTCTTATTTTATAGGACTCTCTTCTGAACCTGCTTCTGTTTTAATCTCTGTGGGTCATAAGTCAGATGGGACACCTAAAGATACCTTGGCTAATATTCGTAAACATAAAAAGTGTACTATCTGTATGGTAAGCAAGGATCATTTGGAGAAGATGCACTTTAGCTCTAAGAGTTTAGATAAATCGTTAAGTGAAGCAGAGGTGTTTAATATAGAGACTAAAAGTGTAATTGAGGGGTATCCACCTATGGTAGAGGGAGTACCTGTAGCCTACTTTTGTGACTTTAATCAAGAGATAGATTTAGGTGGGGGAAAGACCATTCCATTGGTGATGAATGTAAAAGAGATTTTTGTAGATGATAGGTTTATAAGTAATAAGGATAAGATAAGCATAAGTTTTAATCCTGTAGCTAGAGTTGGAGGGAGTTATGCTTTTTTGGGTGAGGAGATTGATGCCCCTTCTATTAATTTGTAGGATAGTTAACTAGTTACTCCTACAAAATGCCTATTCTATGTTTTGTACTCTATTTGAGAAAAGCCTTATAAAATTGTGGATATGATATTCTGTCAAACTTAGATGATAAAAATTTTAGTAAAAAAATATCTATTAGTGTGTTTTTTTTAGTTGTATATAGCTTAAAAATGTTATAGTGTTTTATATACTTTATCATAAGGAAGTAAAGATGAATAGTTATAATAAAAAAGAGATAAATCTATTTACACATAAAGATATTGGTATAACTTGTCCACGAGAGAAAAAGTGGGAAGATATGAAAGAGGTTATAGGTGGACGTTTTTGTGATGGTTGTGAAGAGAAGATTACTTTTGTAGGAGGTTATACAAAAGGAGAAGTGATGGCACTACAAAGAGAGTTAGGAGAGAGTATTTGTGTAGCTATTAATAACTCTAATGATTCTGTTATAGTTGGTATACCAAAATTTAAAAATATTGAACTAAAGGAAGATACTATAGTTGAAGAAGATTAGAGAGATTTTAGAGCAAGAGGTTAAAAAAAGAGATGTCTCAAATGAGATAACTAAGCAGAAGCCTGACCCTTTATTGATTGCAAAAAGGTATAATGATGAGACTATTTCACTTATTTGTGCTTTGTTTGCTTATGGAAATGTAAAGGCGATTATTAAATTTTTGGACTCTTTGGAGTTCTCTTTACTTGAAGCCTCTGATAAAAAGATAAAAAAAGAGTTGTCTAGTCACTACTACCGTTTTCAAAATGCTCAAGATGTATCATCTATTTTTATTGCCCTAAAACGTCTAAAAGAGGTTGATAGTATAGAGAGTATCTTTTATGATGGCTATAAAAAAGAGCAGAATATTTTAGATGGACTTTGGAACTTTATAGAGCATCTAAAAGAGGTCTATCCTTATGAGAGTAGGGGATATAAATTTTTAGTGGGTTCAGTACCTAAAAAGTTAGAAGGAGCAGGAACTTATAAGCGTTATTTGATGTATCTGCGTTGGATGGTAAGAAAAAATGAGCTTGATATGGGGCTATGGTCAAAGATAGATAAAAAAGATTTGCTTATACCTTTAGATACACACACCTTTAAAGTATCTCAAAAGCTTGGATTACTAAAGAGAAAAACTTACGATATGAAAGCTGTATTAGAGTTAACCGAGACTTTAAAAAAATTTGATAAAGATGACCCAATAAAGTATGATTTTGCACTCTATAGATTAGGGCAAGAGGGGATAGTATAGTTAGAGGAGGCAAGAAACCTCCTTTATAATTTTCTATTTTATATCAGGTTTAGCAGTCTTCTCTGTACTTGGAGGAAGAGTAGGATACTGGATATTTGGTTTTTTGCCTGTAAGAGATTTTAAAAACGTAACAATCTTATTGGCATCTTTTTCTGAAATTTTTATAGATAGTTGAGTAGTTCCCATCTCTTGTACTGCCTCTTTTAGACTCCAAATTTTACCATTATGAAAGTATGGTGCTGTCTCTTCAATATTGCGTAGAGTTGGTACTCTAACCATACCATTTTTGTCACCTTTGAAATCTCCTACATTTTTATATTTATATTTTTTATTAGTATCAAATGGTTGCATACCTCCACCAAGAGCTACTCCATTGTGACAAGATGCACACCCTTTGTCTATAAATAGTTTAAGCCCCTCTTGCTCCTCTTTTGTAAGGCTCTTTTCATCTCCAGATAGGAAAGCATCATAACGAGAAGGAGTAACTAGAGTTCTCTCAAAAGTTGCAATTGTATCTGCTATCTTTTTAAAGTCAATCTTTACATCTTTTCCATATGCCTCTTTAAACTCAGATACATATTGAGGAATAGAGTTAATACGTCCAACTATTAACTCTTTAGGTGCTGCCATTTCAGGTGCAGCTTGAATAGGACCTTGTGCTTGGTCTTCTAAATCAGGGCTACGTCCGTCCCAGAATTGTCTTTGGTTAAATACTGAGTTATAAACTGTTGGTGAGTTAAGATGGTGAGGATTTGCTGTCCACTTATGACCGATAGCAGCCTCAACACCATCTACTCCTCCTAGTGCTAAGTTGTGGCAAGTATTACAGCTAATAAGTCCACTCTTTGATAGGCGTGGGTCAAAGTATAGTTTTTTTCCTAATTCAACTTTAGCTTTAGTAATGGGATTTTTAGTGTTGTCTACCAACTTAAGTATCTCTGCTTCTGATTTAGGAAGAGGTTTTAGTCCTGCATCAGTTGCTTGTTTAATTAGAGGATTATTTGCTACAGCTCCTACACTTATTATGGAAGCTAACAGAAAAGCTTTTTTCATTTTATCTATCCTATATAGTTTTAGATGAAAGTATAGTCTATTTAATTTAAATAATACTGATTACTAATATTTTTACTCAAATTATAAAACATCTATTTTTATACTTTGAGAGTTATGTGTGATAGTATATAAAGTGATAGTGGGAACAACAACGTTAGGTTGTTGTATAAATAAAATAGGGGGGGGAAAGTTATAATCAACCTAAGATGTGTTCCCATAAACATATATTAACATTTTTATATTATTTTTTATGTAACTTTAGTTACATAAAAAATAATAAAATTAATTATAATCAGCACCAATAGCCTCTGAAATATGCTTGTATCCATCTACTTTTAGTAGTTCAACTAACCCTTCATTTATATCTTTTATCATCTTTGGACCATTGTAGATTAGCATAGAGAAGACCTGAATTAGAGAAGCCCCCGCCTTTATTCGTCTGTAGGCATCTTCGGCTGTCTCTATGCCACCTACAGAGATAAGTAGAGTCTTTCCATATAGCTCTTTTCCAATAGCCTGAAAGAGTTTAAATGACTTTTCACGAACCAAAGCTCCTGAGATTCCTCCAAAATCTTTTGCATTTGGTGTAACAGAGTAGTCAATGGTTGTATTTGTAGCTATGATTCCTGAAGCTCCTGCATCAACAGCTGTTTTACAAAGTGCAATGGCATCATCAGGAGTCATATCTGGAGCAATTTTAAGTAAAATAGGTTTAGAGGTAATCTCTTTTGCCATTGTAAATAGGTCTGTGATAAACTTCTCATTTTGTAAATCTCTAAGCCCTGGGGTGTTTGGTGAAGAGATATTAACAACTATATATGTGCCATAATCTTTAAATGCCTCTAGCAATATACGGTAGTCATTGAGTGCTTTATCTTCTGGTGTAACTTTGTTTTTACCAATATTTATGCCAATAGGGTAGTCAAAATCTTTAACTTTGTTAAGTTGAGCTAACATATACTCAGCCCCACGATTGTTAAACCCCATAGCATTTTGAATAGAACGCTCCTCTTTTAGTCTAAAGAGTCTTGGGCGTGGGTTTCCTACTTGTGGCTTAGGGGTCACTGTTCCTATCTCGGTAAAGCCAAAACCAAGCGATGGCATAGCTTTTATATACTCTCCATTTTTATCAAAACCAGCTCCAAGACCTACAGGATTTTTAAAGGTTGTTCCAAAAAACTCTTGGTGCAACATTTGGTTGTTGACAAAGTAGTGATTTTTTGGAATCTGAAATAACAAAGGGGCATAAGGAGCTGTTTTAAGGACTAGACCTGTAAGGCTATGAGCAGTTTCAGGGTTGAGTTGAAACAGAATGTTTTTAATAGTTTGGTAAGAAAAAAGTGACATAAAATACTCCAATAAAAAATTGGAGTATTATACTTTTTTTCTAGTAAAAGTAGTGCATAGAGAGATTAAGATTGTTAATCTCGTCAATATTTTTGAGTTTTGATGTTTTTAAATACCTGTACCCTAAATCAATATCAAAATCTCCATTTAAAATATATGCTAAGCCTGTGTTAAGACCATAAACATAGCCTCTATCTCTTGTAAGTTTTGCTCTTTTTTCCTCTAAAACACCAAATGTTGCTCCTAGATAAGGTTTTAAATAAGAGTTTTTAAAAGCATTGTTAAAGATACCCATATCTACTTGAAGAAGTAGCATTTGAAGCTTTTTATTGCTTTTTTTGTCGTAACTATATATTAAAGAGGTTCTTGCATTATCTTTTTGAATACCATATTTTAAACCTATAGATGGAGTATAGTTTTTATCTATTTTTGATGCTCCTGTTTGAATTCCAATAAAAGAGTAGCTCTTGTCAGAGGCTAAAAGAGGTGTTAAGAGTAAAAATAAAGGTAAAAATAGTTTATAAATTTTTGTCATATTGGTTAGACCTTATAT
>JALWNF010000221.1 GCA_026995985.1 Campylobacteraceae bacterium | reverse complement strand
TGAACAGTAAAGATGGCAACTAACATAATTACCATAAGAGGAATGGCTATAAATCTAGTAAAAAAACCTAAAAGTAGCAAAACAACAGCCATAACCTCAAAAGAGGCTACTAAAAATGTACTAAATACAGGAAATGGAATACCCAAAGAGGCAAACCACTCAACAGTAGCCTCAATATTTGACCACTTTATTAATGCTGGTCCATAAAATCCATAAGCCAAAGCAATACGTATTAATAGTAGTGAAAAACTTTTAAAGTAGTTGTTAAGTGCTGTAAACTCTAAATAACTCTCTCTAAGGCTCATTACTGCTCCTTTCTAAAAATTAGATAATCAAGAGAGAACTTTCCTGCTCCATGAGAGAGAAAGAAAAATAGAAAGAGTATATAGTAAAGAGATATCTCAAATCCATTATCTACTGCTTTAAAACCATGAGGAAGGTGTACTGTTAAAATGGCAACAACTATAATAACCATAAGAGTAACAGATATAAGCCTAGTAAAGAGACCTAGTGTTAAAAGAAGGACTCCTAAAGCTTCAACTGAAGCTACCACATAAGCATTAAGTGTAGAGAGAGGTATATTTATACTATCAAACCACTTAGCAGTAGCATCAATATCACTCCATTTCGATTTTGAAGATTCAAAAAAAACATACGCAACCATAAACCTTGCAAGAAGAAGAAAAAGAGATTGAAAATTTATAAAAATATCTTTAATTTTTTTATGAATAGTTTGTAACATAACATTTTCCTTATAAGACTTAATTGTGGAGAATTATAACTTAAAGAGTATGTAGATTATATATAACAGAAGCATTTTTTTAAATTAAAATAAAAATTATATATTAATTTTAATAGATTTATAGAAAAAGTAAAATAGATTAAAGTAGCTTTCTTTAAATTATGTTGCTTTTAAATGCTCTTCTAAAGTGCTCTCAAGTTTGTGTAAGTTATCATTTATTGACCAAGTATCTATTTAGGTACTTAATCTATGCTAAAAGGGAAAATATGAAAAAAACTGTATTGATGGGGACTGTACTCTTATTTCTATTTGGTTGTGAAACAGGCGTAAGTAATAAAACGAAACATACAAATAATGAGTCTATTTCAGGAATTATAGACCATAGCAAAGTGGTAAAAAGTAGTGTTCAAAATGAACCACTTTCTGGAATTGTAGACAAAACCCACTCTAAAACAGCTAGTAGCAATAAAATCTTCTCAAAATCAGCACAACCAGGATTCTATCTGCAAATAGCTGTTTTTGAGAAGTATCGTCCAAATAAAGCTTTTCTTGCTCCAATAGAGCACTCTTCTTTTAACTATATAGTTCTCAATAAATATAGTAAAGATTATGTACTCATTGGACCATATAAGTCTTATAATGAAGCTCACTCTCATATAAAAAGTGTCAAAAAGTATCTTCATAAAGATAGCTTTGTAGTTCAAGTTCTTCGACCATAAAGCCAAATAGATTAAGGGATTAGATACAATACGAAAAAATATTCCTTAACATTTGGAGAACCACTTTGTCAAAAAAACTACACCTTGTAAGCCTAGGCTGTACCAAAAATCTAGTCGATTCAGAGGTTATGCTTGGGCGACTTCGCGAATATGAAATCACCGATGATGTACCTGAAGCTGATGTTATTATTGTTAATACTTGTGGCTTTATAGATGCTGCTAAAGAGGAGAGTATCAACACTATTTTAAACATACATGAAGAGCGTAAAGAGGAGTCACTTTTAGTAGTAAGTGGCTGTTTAACCGAACGTTACCAAGAGGAGCTACAGAAAGAGTTGCCAGAGGTTGACATCTTTACAGGGGTTGGTGACTACGAAAAAATTGACAAGATGATTACTCAAAAAGAGAGTCTCTTTTCACCTTCAGTTTATCTTGCCAATGAAAATTCAGACAGAGTTATTACAGGTTCCAACACTCACGCCTATATAAAAATTGCAGAGGGTTGTAACCAGAGCTGTTCATTTTGTGCCATTCCATCTTTTAAAGGAAAACTACACTCTCGTACTTTAGAGTCTATTAAAAAAGAGGTATCGGCTTTAGTTGATAAAGGCTTCTATGAGTTCTCTTTTATATCTCAGGACTCCTCTAGTTTTGGGCGAGATATGGGCTTAAAAGATGGATTAGTGGAACTAATAAAAACTGTTGAGTCGATAGATGGGGTAAAAGTGGCTCGTATCTTATACCTCTATCCAAGTACTACTACTTTTGAGCTTATTGATGCTATTGCCAACTCAAAGATTTTTGAGAGCTACTACGATATGCCTATTCAGCAGATTGACGATAGTATGTTAAAACTTATGCGTCGTGGATTTGGGCAGAAAAAGACTATTGAGCTTTTAGAGTATATGAAATCTAAAAAAGATAGCTTTGTGAGAACCTCTATCATCGCTGGTCACCCTGGTGAGAGCGATGAGGCTTTTGAGAATCTTTGCAACTTTTTAAGAGAGT
>JALWNF010000220.1 GCA_026995985.1 Campylobacteraceae bacterium | reverse complement strand
CCGTAGTGTAGTCTCTCTCTTCAATCTCTTGTGCTGTAATAACATCAACACTTGAGGTTACATCAGCAAGATTTTGCTCTGTTTTTGTAGCAGTTGTAATTGTAATATCTTCTAATCGCTCCTCTGCGATGAGGTTTGTACTTAATAGTAACGTTGTCAATAGACTAAGTTTTATTGTTCTATTCATTGTTTTTCCTATGCTGTTTATATAGATTCGATTTTATCGAACAACTAAATTGTTAAAATAAGTAGTAAGCATGAAGATAAGGTGGTGAGGTTTTATACTCTTGATACTCAAAAGCGTGTTTATGATACTGATGGTTACTATCAATAGTACACAGTTTAAAAAACGTTGAGTAGATTGCAATAATAGCCAATGAAAAATAACGCTTTCTATATCCTCTAAGATGCTTCATAAACTAATTCTACATAAATACTCTTAGAATTATAGATTATTTTATGGAGCATAAGTTATAATAGTTATAACTGTTACATAGGAGTATATTTGAAGAGATTTTTTTTTCTGAGGTTTTTGCTATTTTTTTTAGCATTATCTACCTCTGCTTTTTCAGCAAAAGTAAAAGTTAACAGGTGGGATAAAGGCTTAAGGTTTGAAGAGTACCTTCAAAAATTTAATATAGATAAAAATATAATTGATACTTTAGATAGAGAAGACCAAGCACTTATCTCCGAAATTGGATATACTCACAAATATTATGAACTTATTGCATCTAATGGTGTACTACTTCAATCTCTTATTCCTATTGGTGAGGAGCTACAAGCTCATCTCTTTAGAACACATACAGGTTATAAACTTGAAATTATCCCTATTGCCTATCAAAAAGATACATATATAGCTATTATATCTATTGACAAATCTCCTAGTTATGATATTATTAGAAAAACTAAAAATAGACGACTTGCCAATGAGTTTACTCGCCTATTAAAACACTCTGTTGACTTTAGAGGAGTACAAAAAGGAGATAAGATAGTTATTGTCTATGACCAAAAGATGAGATTAGGTCAACCATTGGGTGTTCCTGATATTAAGGTAGCAATGCTAGAGTCTAATGGTAAAAAAAACTATGTCTTTAAGTATAGTGATGGAAAATACTATAATGCTAATGGAAAAGCATTGATAGAGAAGTATATGGGGAAACCTCTTAATCGTCTTATCATTACATCTCCATTTACAACAAGGCGTTGGCATCCTATACAGCATAAATGGAAAGCTCACCACGGTATTGATTGTAGAGCAAGAAGAGGGACTCCTATTTTAGCAGCAGCAGATGGAAAAGTTGTCTACTCTGGTTGGATGAGTGGCTATGGACGTGTAATTAAGATACAACATGCAGATAACTATCTCACTCTTTATGCTCATCAGAGTCGCCTAAAAGCTAAAGTAGGGCAACTTGTTAAAAAAGGTGATATTATTGGTTATACAGGAAATAGTGGACGTAGTACTGGACCTCATCTACACTTTGGACTTTACAAAGATGGACGACCTATTAACCCTATGCGTTTAGTAAAGTTTACTACAGATGGATTAACAGGAAAAGATAGAGAAAACTTTTTAAATCGAAAAAGAAAATATACTAAAATTATTAATAAAATAGAAGAGGAGAACTTACCATCTTATGTATGGAATACAGTTAATGATATTTACGTTCTCCCAAAGATGAAAACTTATTATCAAAATAGAGGCTGGTAGTGCAAAATATTATTAAAAACTTTACCCTAAAACCTTTAAATAAGGCAAAATTTGTCAAAACATCTTTGGCAACCTATGAGCAAAATGGCATTAAGAAATCTTGGGAGATTGTTGAGTCTCATGACTCTGTGGCTATTTTGCTATACCATACAGAACGAAAAACATTTGTCTTAGTTAAACAGTTTCGTCCACCTGTCTACCATAAAAATGGTGATGGTATGACAGTAGAGATGTGTGCAGGGCTAATTGATAAAGATAAATCTTTAGAACAGATAGCAAAAGAGGAGATAGAAGAGGAGTGTGGTTTTGATGTACCTCTTGAGAAGATAGAGCGTATTACCAAAGTCTTAAGCTCTGTTGGAATATCTGGTGTTAACCAAGTTATCTACTACGCTGAAGTTGATGAGTCTATGAGAGTTAGCCAAGGTGGTGGCATAGAAGATGAGCTAATAGAGGTTATTGAGATACCTATAGATAGAGCAAAAGAGTTTATATTTGATGAGAGTATAGGTAAAACAGTTGGCTTAATGTTTGCTATTTTATGGTGGTTTGATAAGCAGTAACCTAACCCCCTTATAACTTAAAAAAAACTCTGTAATGATATTTTCGTTATCAAACTAGGGTTTATATATAGCTACCTAAGAATATAAGCTCCACTATAACGTCCTGATTTTATAATACGATTTGCCATATTAGAAGAGTTACAGACAACAACTACTTTATATAATATTTTCCCTGCTATATCTACCTCTATTATCCTCATCTTATAACCACTATCAC
>JALWNF010000219.1 GCA_026995985.1 Campylobacteraceae bacterium | reverse complement strand
ATAACAAGTTGCCGATTAAAAGGGTCATCATCAACAATCAATAAATTGATATTACCTAGAAGATTCCACTTCATATATTTCCTTGTTTAATAGTTGTAAAAGAAATTATACATTAATAAAGTTAAGCTTAAGTAAAATAATTAATTTTTATTAAAAAAACTACTTTTAAATAATTATTAGTAAGAAGTAACCTAAAATCAAGTATAATGGGTTTCAAAAAGATTTTACAGTGGAAAAATATATAGGTATTATGTCAGGCACAAGTTTAGATGGTGTCGATGTGGCTCTTTGTAGTATAGGAAATAAGAGGTGTAATCTTTTAGCTACACATTTTATTCCATTTGAAGAGTCTCTAAAAAATAAAATTTTAGATTTAATAGCCAATAGAGTATCTCTTAAAGAGATTGGTGAAGTTGACTATAAGTTAGCTCTATTTTATGTAAAAGCAGTAAATGAGCTCTTAGTTATTAATAAAGTTAATCCTTTAGATATAAAAGCAATAGGATTGCATGGTCAGACGTTGTGGCATGAGCCACTAGGTAAATACCCCTTTTCAATGCAGTTAGGGAATGCCTCTGTATTGGCAGTTAAGACAAAGATTGATGTTGTTTCAGACTTTCGCTCTAAAGATATTGCATTAGGTGGGCAGGGAGCTCCTCTAGCTCCTGCTTTTCATGCTTTTTTATTTTCTCATTTAGATAGAGTAGCTGTTGTAAATATTGGGGGTATGGCAAATATCTCTATTTTTAAGCCAGAACTTTTGGGTTACGATACAGGTTGTGGTAATGTTTTAATGGATATATGGATAAAAGAGAATCTAAATGTTGTTTATGATAAAGATGGAGCATGGGCAAAATCAGGTCAAGTACATAAGGATTTATTAGATAGTATGTTGAATGACCCCTATTTTTTATTAAATTATCCTAAAAGTACAGGAAGAGAATATTTTAATAAGAATTTTTTAAGAAAACATTTAAAACCATTTGGTAAAATATGTGCAAAAGATGTTCAAGCAACACTACTAGCACTAACTGTAGAGAGTATTGCAAAAGAGATTAAGCGATTTGATATTAAAGAACTTTTAGTTTGTGGTGGTGGAGCAAGAAATACTTTTTTGATGGAAAGATTACAAGAGGCTTTAGACGATGTTGAAGTTAGTTCAACACAAAAATATGGTGTAGACTCAGATAATATGGAAGCGATGATATTTGCTTGGTTAGCCTACAAGAGACTACATTGTGAAAAAGTTAATATAAAAAGCGTTACAGGTGCAAAAGAGAATACTATTTTAGGGGCAATATATGCAAAAAATTAAGCAATGGTTAAATGATTTAGGTTTTGTAGACTATAAGATAGAGGTGCTTGGTGGAGATGCAAGTTTTAGAAGATATTTTAGAGTTATAGATAGAGATAAGAGCTATATCTTGATGGACTCTTCAGCCAACAAAGAACAGCTTTACCCATTTATTGAGATTTCAGTTCGTCTTTTGAAGGTTAAAGTTGAAGTTCCTCGTATTATTGCTCAAAATTTAGAGGAGGGTTATCTACTTTTAACAGATTTAGGTTCAAGACATTTAGCTGATATTTTAAGTCCTATGAGTGTAGATTTACTATATACAAAAGCGATTGAAGAGATTTTAAAGATTCAACAAGCAGATACTACAAACCTAGAACCCTACGATAGGGAGTTTTTAATGTTTGAGATGAATCTAATGCAGGAGTGGTATTTAGAGCAATATCTTAAGATGACTCTAACTAAAGATGAGCAGAATATGTTAGATAGCACACTAGAGTTAATCTGCAATGAAGTTCTCTCTCAACCACAAGATATTTTTGTTCATAGAGATTTCCATTCACGAAATATTATGATAGAGACAGGGCATACTCTAGCTATTATAGATTATCAAGATGCAAGAAGAGGTGCTTTGACTTATGATTTGGTCTCTTTATTGAAAGATGTTTATGTCTATTTTGACCCAAAACAGATGGAGAGATTAGCATTAGAGTTCAAAATATTAAAGGGGATTGATGTCTCAGATGAGCAGTTTATTCGATGGTTTGACTTTACAGGACTCCAAAGACATATTAAGATTTTAGGGATTTTTTCTAGGCTTGATATTCGTGATAAGAAGAGTAGTTACATAAAGAATATTCCTCAAACTCTACAATATATTGATGAGGTGTGTCAAAAGTATGATGAGTTAAGAGCATTAGGAGATTTTCTAAAAAAAATATAGAAGCAACATCAATATGGGGCAGACATATATGTCGCCACTATAGGGTTGATATATTTTTATTATTGTAGGGGCAACCTCTGCATTTGCCCTATATTAAAAAAAGGAGCCACTTATGAAAGCAATGATTCTTGCAGCAGGATTAGGTACTAGAATGAGACCACTTACTAACCATACTCCAAAGCCACTTTTAAAGATAGGAGGGAAACCTCTTATTGTTTGGCATATTGATAGACTACGCGATGCTGGATTTACTCAGATAGTTATTAATGTTGCCTATTTGGGGCAACAAATCATAGACTATTTGGGTGATGGCTCACAATTTGGTGTACAGATTAAATTTTCTGATGAACAACATGAAGGAGCCTTAGAGACAGCAGGAGGAATTGTAAAGGCACTTCCTCTACTTTCAGATACTTTTTTAGTGGTCAATGGAGATGTCTGGACAGACTATCCCTTTGATATTAACTATAGTTTAGAAGATAGATTTTTAGCTAAACTAATTTTAGTAAAGAATCCTCAACACAACTTAGATGGAGATTTTTATCTAACAGGTACACAAAAGAGGTATACCTTTTCAGGAATTGGATACTACTCTAAAGATATGTTTAAAGGTTTAGAGTATGGTAAAAAGCCTCTATCTCCATTACTATTTAGTGCTATAGAGGAGCATAGAGTTATAACTGAGCTATATGAAGGAGAGTGGTATGATATTGGTACTCCAGAACGGTTAAATATTTTAGATAAGTTATTAAAAGGTAGCTCTTTTGTAACTAAAAAATACAAATAGCTTTAGAAAATGTTTAAAATTAAAAAAAATCACGGTTAATTCACAATATTATGCAATTATTTCTTTAATTATTTTGTCTATAAAGCAAAAAGGGAAAAAATGAAAATTTTAAAAAATCTGAATATATTATATGTTGAGGATGAAGATAATATTATTGACAAGTATGCTTACTTTTTAGAAGAGCTTTGTCGTAAAGTATATATTGCACGAGATGGTGAAGAGGCTTTTCGTATTTTTGAAGAGAACAATATCCATCTAGTCATACTCGACTTACTTATTCCTAAGTTAAATGGGATTAGTTTAGCTAAAAAAATACGACAAATGGATGATAATGTATCTCTAATTGCATTAACAGCCCACTCCGATAGAGAGATTTTACTTGATATTGTAGATTTAAACTTCTCATCTTACTTAATTAAGCCTGTTGGACGTTCAGATTTAATGAATGCACTTCTTAAAGTCTCTAAAAAAGTTGATAAAGGAAGAAATATTCCTCTTCCTTGTGACTGTTCTTGGGACAATAAGAGTAAAACACTCTTTTGTAAAGATAAAACTATAACTTTGACTAAACGAGAGTCAAAACTTTTTGAACTTTTAGTAGATAAAGCTGGTGCTCCATGCTCTGATGATGAGATATTTTTTCATGTTTGGGGAGATGAGTTCAATAAGGTTATTACAAACTCATCTATTAGAACATTGGTAAAAAATTTACGTAAGAAGATTCCTTATAATTTAATTAAGAACCAATATGGGGTTGGATATAAAATCAATTTTTAATATTCTGTTGTAGATATTTAGCAACTCCATCTTCATCATTACTCTCTTTTAAGACAATATCTGCCTCTTTTTTAACCTCCTCTAAAGCATTAGCAACAGCTACAGCCTTCCCTGCTATTTTGAACATACCAATGTCATTAATACTGTCACCAAAAACAGTTGTATCTTTAATATCATGGTTAAGATACTCATGTAACTCAATTAAGGCATTAGCTTTATCTGAGAGAGGGTGGAGTATAGTTAAAAAATAGCACTTCATATAGTTTTCAGGTGATAGCTTAACCTCTATTTGAGAACCAAAAACTCTTTTTAGATGTATTGAGAGTGGACGAAGAAGTGACTCCCCTGCCATATATACAAGTTTTAGTGTGTCATTGTCGCCCTCAATTCTTTTTTTGTGGACAATTCGCTTATCGCTTGTATAGTGTTTTTCTATAAGAAATTTCTGATAGTGGTTTAAAATAGGAGGTATATCAAAACTCTCATCTAAAGTTTTTTTATCTTTAAGGGCGATAACATATGGGTAGATACCAAATTTGCTACTCTCTTCAATAATAGCATCACTAAGCTCTTTAGATAGGGTATTGAGTGAAATAAGTTTTTTTTCAGGAGTAGCAACCATTGCACCATCAAGTAGAATAAGAGGAAGATTTAGTTTTAGCCCCTTTAGAAACTCTTGTGTTTTAGAGAAGCTTCTAGCAGTTGCTACACTAAGTAGAGCATGTTTGCTCTTTTGGTTCCATATCTCTTTTGAGAAGTTGCTTACTCTTTGGCTAGTGTGTAAAAATGTATGGTCTAAATCAGTAATAAAAATTTTTTTCAAGAAGGCTCACTTTTTTAGAATATTATAGCTAAGAGTTGGCTAAACTTAGGCTATGGAAACAGTAATAGAAGTAATAATTATAATGATACTACTAGAGATATTTGAACTATATATTCAAAATGCAAATACATTAAAAGAGATGGTTGATAATCTCTACTACTATTATAATAAAAATATTTTTCTCTTTTTTTTAATACATCCTACTTTTTATTATATTTTAGGGGTTACACTATATTTTGACTCTTTTAATTTTTATAGTATTACGATTTTGGTTTTAAAAGCATTTGACCTTTTTTTTAAAATAGAGTTGATTAAACAGAGATACTATGAACCAGTAATGGATAAAGAGTTAGAGAAGATGATGGAGCTAAAAATAACTACAGGTATTAAACTTTTATCACTCTTTACCTATGTTCCTCTGCTATATTTGTCTATAATATCATAAATTTAACCCTAAAAATAAGGAAACTTAATAAAAAGTTGATTATAATAGCAAAACTACAAATTAAAACTACAAAATCCCCGTGAGAACTTTTAAGAGGACCAATGAGCGAACAACAATCAAAAAGACATAACAATCATAAAAAGAATAATCAAAGGACACATGTACCTGTAGATGGGTATAAAGTTGAAGAGTTACAACAAAAATCACTTGAAGAGTTAGTAGATATAGCATTTAAAGTAAAAGTTGAAAATCCAAATGAGTATAAACGAAAAGATTTAATATTTGAGATTTTAAAGTCTCAAGTTTCTCAGGGTGGATTTATATTATTTACTGGAATCTTAGAGGTTATGAATGATGGCTATGGTTTCTTAAGAAGTGAAGATGGAAACTTTGCTAACTCTCAAAATGATACCTATGTAAGTAGTACTCAGATTAAACGTTTTGCACTTAGAAATGGTGATGTGGTTACAGGTCAAGTTAGGCAACCTAAAGACCAAGAGAAGTATTATGCACTATTAAAAATAGAGGCTATTAACTACTTACCACCAGAAGAGTCAAAAAAACGACCACTCTTTGATAACTTAACCCCACTATATGCAACAGAACAGCTTAAATTAGAGTACAATCCACTTAAACTTACAGGGCGTGTGCTTGATTTGTTCTCTCCTATAGGTAAAGGACAAAGAGCCTTAATAGTAGCACCTCCTAGAACAGGTAAGACAGAGCTACTTAAAGAGTTAGCACATGGAATTAGTCACAATAATCCAGATGCATCACTAATGGTTCTTTTAGTAGATGAGAGACCAGAAGAGGTAACAGATATGCAACGTTCTGTTAAGGGAGAGGTATACTCCTCGACTTTTGATTTGCCTGCACAAAACCATGTTAGAACTGCTGAGATGGTAATAGAAAAAGCTAAAAGACGTGTAGAGATGGGCAAAGATGTTATTATTTTGCTTGACTCTATTACTCGTTTAGCTCGTGCCTACAATACAGTGACTCCTAGTTCAGGAAAGGTACTCTCTGGTGGAGTAGATGCAAATGCACTTCATAAACCAAAACGCTTCTTTGGGGCAGCAAGAAATATTGAAGAGGGTGGTTCTTTGACTATTGTGGCTACAGCATTAATAGATACAGGAAGCAGAATGGACGAAGTTATCTTTGAGGAGTTTAAAGGTACAGGTAACTCAGAGGTAGTACTTAGCCGTTATATTGCAGAGAGAAGAATCTACCCTGCCATAGATGTAACTAAGTCTGGAACAAGAAAAGAGGAGCTTATGGTTAAAGCAGAAGACCTACAAAAGGTATGGGCAATTAGAAATGCTATGCAGAGTATGGAAGATGTTGAAGCCTTGAAGTTTCTCTACTCTAAAATGACAAAGACTAAGAACAATGCTGAGTTCTTAGCTATGATGAACGATTAAATTTTATAATATTTTGAAAATAGGTGTTTTTGACTCTGGAGCAGGGGGATTAAGTGTTGTAAAGTCTCTCCTTGCTCATAACTTTTTCGATGAGATTATCTACTATGGGGATACAGCTCGTGTTCCATACGGTATAAAAGATAAAAATACTATTATTCGCTACTCCTTAGAAGCCTTAGAGTTTTTTAATAATTTCGATATTGATTTACTAATTACAGCATGTAATACAGTCTCTGCCTATGCTCTTCCTGATATGAATGCTCAAAGTAACTACCCTGTTGTAGGAGTAATAGAACCAGGGGTTATGGCACTTGAAAATAGTAGTATAGCTAAAGATGAACATATTTTGATTATGGCTACACGTGCAACTATTAACTCTAGGCGTTATCAGAGTGCATTAGAGGATTTAGGATATAGAAATATAACCTCTTTACAAACAGGGCTTTTTGTCCCTTTGGTAGAGGAGGGAATCTTTTCAGGAGAGCTTGTTAGAGCAACTATGAAGCACTACTTTTTAGGCATAGAGACTCCTAGGGCTATTATTTTGGGGTGTACTCATTTTCCTCTTATTGGAGATGCTCTTTTGGAGTATTTTGACAATAAACCACTATTAATCCATTCAGGTGAGGCTATTGTAGAGTATTTAGAGGCACATTATGATTTACAAGAGAGAGAGGAGGAAGCAGAGTTAAAGATATTTGCTTCTGATAATGTAGCAGGACTTAGAAAAATAGCAGATAGGTGGTTATAAAATTCCAACAGCCTTACGCACTTGTGCCATCTTCTCATTAGCAATTTTTCGCATTTTATTTGCACCATCATTTAAAATATCTCTTACAATATCAGGATTACTCATATAGTACTCACGCTTCTCTCTAGCCTCTGCAAACTCCTCCCAAATTAACTCTTTAAGGTACTTTTTAAAGTGTCCATACCCCTCTTTACCACTCTTATAACGTTTTTGAAGCTCTAATCTCTCTTCATTGTTTAAAAAGAGTGAGGCTAGGTTGTAGATGTTGCACCCCTCATACTCCAAAGGTTCACCAAGTGGTGTTGAAGAGCTAACTATTTTATTACAGCGTTTTTGGAGTTTTTTTTCACTCTCCATAAAAATATCAATAGCATTGTTGTAAGATTTTGACATCTTTTGCCCATCTATTCCTGGAATAGTAGCTACCTCTTCATTAACTACATATTCAGGTAGTGTAAAAATCTCTCCATACTCATTGTTAAACTTAATTGCAATGTCACGAGTTATCTCAATGTGCTGAATTTGGTCTTTTCCTACAGGTACTTTTTGGGTATCTAGCAAAAGAATGTCAGCAGCCATAAGAACAGGGTATGAAAAGAGTGCATGGTTTGCACTAATCCCTTTTGCTACTTTATCTTTGTAGGAGTGAGCACGTTCAAGTAGCCCCATTGGAGTAAACTTTGAGAGTATCCAGTATAGTTCAAGTACTTGTGGTACATCACTTTGAACCCAAAAAGTAGTCTTTTGTGGGTCTATACCCAAAGAGAGATAATCTACAGCAGCTTGAAATGTTAGCTCTTTTAAAAGTTCAGCATCTTTTGAGGTAGTTAAAGAGTGATAGTTTGCAATAAAAGTAAAAAGCTCCTCCTTCTCTTGAAGCTCTATCATCGGTTTCATTGCTCCAAAATAGTTACCAATATGAAGTTTTCCTGAAGCTTGGATTCCTGTTAGTACACGCATAGTTTCCCTTAATGATTATAAAATATTGATTGAATTATAGCAGAATTATTGTTTTTTAATATATAAATAAACTTTATTATTTTATTTAATTATCATATTTTATATTGTTTTATGATGTTTTATAGTATTATAAATCCAAAGGATAGAACCATGAAAAAGCTGTTATATATTTCCCTTGTTTTACCAATCTTGTTAGTTGCTGGATTAAATGTTGAAAAAGTAGGTAATACCTTAGCAGATATAAAGTCAGTAAAAGTGGGTAAAGTTTTAAAGTTTTTTAACTCTAATAAAAATATAAATTTAGGAAAAAAATTAAAATTTACTTCAAAAGAGAAGGCTGATATTATTCTTTTTCCAAAAAGTAGAAGTAATAAAATAGTTATTGTAGACTCCTATAAAAAACTACAAACAGATAAAAATAGTATTGGAGCAATCTATCTTAAAAAAGGGCGGACACAGATAATTTTTATTGAAGAGCGTTTAAAAAAGAATGGTTTAACCCTTCCAGACTCCTATAGTAAGCACCTATTAAGCGAGTGTCAAATTAATCCAATGTGTCTATTGGCTAACATATAGTAATATTTATAATATTAAAAAGTTAAACAGATATAAGTCTATTTGCTTAATATTCACAATTGGGCACATTTTTGTGTTAGAATTTTGAATATATAAACTTAAAAATAGGGAAGAGATTGTGCGAAATAAACTTACTTTTTTTAATAGCAATAGAGCATATTATTATCTAGTATCTATCTCTATTATATTATCTTTTTTACTTATTCTCTCCTATAAAAGTATTGGAAGTTATGAAGAAAAAGTTGAAAATTTTCTTTTAAATAGAGCTATTGGAATTGTAGATGATACCTCTACTAAAATTCTCGACCAGATTGTCTCTAAAAATTCAGATTTTATTAAATCTAATTTAAAAGATGAGTCATTAAGGCTTGAAAATGAAAAGAGACTATCTGTTTTATTAAATCAAGATATTAAGTCACTTTATGTTCTCTATATTAATAGAGGAAAATATTTTTTTCTATTTGATATAGATGAGGAGGAGTATACAGAGGTTAGTGAACCATTTATACCAGAGCATGATCAATTTTTTGCTCAAGTGGTAAAAGAGAGGCAAACTAGAGTTTTTGTTCAAAGAGGCATTGAGGAGCTCTCCTTTACTCTACTTAAACCAATTGTTCAAAACAATAAAACAGTTGCTATTTTAGTTATTGATTATAGTGAAAATCGTCTCTCTTCTCTTTTACATGTAAGTGTTGATTTTTTAAGCTATTCTGCCTTAATCTTAATATCACTTCTCTTCTCTTTTCTTTTTTATGTCCTCTATAATAGTTATAATAAATATAAAATCTATCGTAATCCTATAACCAATACCTATAATAGAGTTTATATGACAGACAATTACGATAAGATTAATTTTAAAAACTACTATGTTGCATTGGCAGATATAGATTTTTTTAAGCGTATAAACAACCTATATGGTCAAGAGAATGGAGATAAGATTATTATTTCTGTTATTAAGATAATGGCATCATTTTTAGAGAAGAGAGATATTTTTATTCAATATAGTGGAGAGGAGTTTTTAATGCTCTTCTTAAAAGAGAATAGAACAGAAGAGCAGATAAGGGAACTTTTAGAGAGAATACGTATTGCAGTAGAACGTACAAAGTTTACTATAGATAAAGAGAAATTCTCTTTATCTATCTCCATTGGTGCAATATTGCATACAGAGGTTGAAAAGTCACTACAAGAGGTAATTCATAAAGCAGATACAGCTTTATATGAGTGTAAGCATAATGGTAGAAATTGTATCTCATATTTTGATATTAGTAAAACAAAAAGACTCTATAGAGAGAAGTTAAAAGAGATGATTGAGTCTGATAAATTAGTCTGTTATTATCAGCCTATTAGAGATTTAGAGACTAAAAAACTTCATCACTATGAGGCACTTTTACGAATTAAAGATGGAGAGAATATTATTTTTCCTGATAAAATTTTACCTGATTTGGAGGATTCATACCTATATACATATTTAACAAAAAAAGTAATAGAGTATAATATTGAAAGGTTAAGGGAAGATAAAAAGATGAAAATATCTATTAATCTTTCAGCTGATGATTTAATTAATGACTCTATTTTAGCAATATTTGCTCAAAATTCAGATTTATCTAATAGACTCTATATTGAGATTTTAGAAAACAAGAGTATTGACTATAATAAAGTAGAACTCTCATTACAGAAGTTAAAGCTATTTGGGTATAAAATCTGTATTGATGATTTTGGTTCAGGATACTCAAACTTAAATCATCTACTCAATCTTTCTGTTGATTACTTAAAAATAGATGGAAGTATTATAAAAGAGATTCATCATGATAAAAAGGCCTATAGTCTTGTTAAGACATTTGCTCTATTTTGTCAACAGAATGATATTGAGGTTATTGCAGAATTTATTGATAATCAAGTTATTGTAGATATTTTAA
>JALWNF010000218.1 GCA_026995985.1 Campylobacteraceae bacterium | reverse complement strand
GTGTTCCTGGTATGGTTCTTAACCTTGAAGAGGCGAGTGTAGGTATTGTTGTTCTTGGGTCAATGGCTGGAATCGTTGAGGGAATGAGTGTTAAGCGAACAGGTGAACTACTTAAGATGCCTGTTGGTGATGCAATGATAGGTCGTGTTGTTAACCCGCTTGGAGAGCCAGTTGATGGTAAGGGACCAATTGAGACAACAGAGTCACGCCTTATTGAGACAAAAGCACCAGGGATTATGGCTAGAAAATCAGTTCATGAGCCACTTCAAACAGGTATTAAAGCTATTGATGCACTTGTTCCTGTTGGTCGTGGACAAAGAGAGCTTATTATTGGTGACAGACAGACAGGTAAGACTACATTAGCAATTGATACAATCATTAATCAAAAGGGTCAAGATGTTATCTGTGTCTATGTAGCAATTGGACAAAAGCAATCAACTGTTGCATCTATTGTAAAGAGATTACAAGAGGCTGGAGCAATGGAGTATACTATTGTTGTTAATGCCTCTGCATCTGACTCATCAGCATTCCAATTCTTGGCTCCTTATGCAGGTGTTACTCTAGCTGAGTACTATATGAACTCTAGTAGACATGCTGTTATTTTCTATGATGACCTCTCAAAACATGCTGTTGCATACAGAGAGATGTCACTTATTTTGAGAAGACCTCCAGGTCGTGAAGCCTACCCAGGGGACGTTTTCTACCTACACTCAAGACTTCTAGAGCGTGCTGCTAAACTCAGCGATGAGAATGGTGCAGGTTCAATTACAGCTTTCCCAATTATTGAGACACAAGCAGGTGATGTTGCCGCATATATTCCAACAAACGTAATCTCAATTACTGATGGACAGATTTTCTTAGAGACTGACCTCTTTAACTCAGGTGTTAGACCTGCGATTAATGTTGGACTTTCAGTTTCTCGTGTTGGTGGTGCAGCACAGATTAAGGCTACTAAGCAGGTTTCTGGTACTCTTAGACTAGACCTTGCTGCTTATCGTGAGCTTCAAGCCTTTGCACAGTTTGCATCTGACCTTGATGAGCATAGTAGAGCTCAACTTGAAAGAGGTGCTAGAATGGTTGAGGTTCTTAAACAAGGGCCATACTCTCCAATTCCAATTGAGAAGCAAGTTGTTATGATTTATGCAGGTGTTAATGGTTATCTTGATGATATTCCTGTTAATGCAGTAACTAAGTTTGAAGCTGAACTATATCCATTTATGGAGACAAAATACTCTTCTATTCTTGATAGTATTAGAGATGAGAAGAAAATCACCGATGAGACTGAAGTTGAGTTAAAAAAAGCAATTGAAGATTTCAAAGAATCTTTTTCAGCATAAGAGGGCTAAAATATGGCTAATTTAAAAGAGATAAAGCGTAAGATTGCGAGTGTTAAAGGTACTCAAAAGACCACACGTGCAATGAAACTAGTCTCATCAGCTAAACTTAAAAGAGCAGAGGAGATTGCTACACGCTCTAAAGTTTATGCTACTAAGTTAACAGAGTTGTTAACAGAGATTGCACAGAAGATGTCTCAAAACAATGTTGATGGGATTGATAATGTTTTTATGAAAGAGAACAAAAATCCTAAAGTAGTCGACATTGTATTTGTAACATCAGATAAAGGTCTTTGTGGTGGATTTAATCATCAAACCATTAAACAGACAAATAAAATTATGCAAGAGTATCTTGATTCAGGTGTAGAGGTTCGTCTTAGTGGTGTAGGTAAAAAAGGTATTGCCTTTTTTAAATACAACCAAGTTGAGATGTTAAATCAGATTGATGACTTAAGTTCAAAGCCTGACTATGCACGTTCAACAGAGTTTATTGACTCATTGGTAAAAGATTATGTTGAGGGTAAGACAGACAAGATTATTCTTGTGCATAATGGATATGTCAATATGATTACCCAAAAGGTTCATACACAACAGCTACTACCTGTTGATACATCTAATTTAGAGATTACAAAAAGTGTAGCTCTTTCAGAGATAGAGGTTGAACCAGATGATGACGATACTCTCTTAGAGGCATTGGTGCAGAAGTATATTGAGTATACAATGTACTATTCGTTGTTGGATTCTTTGGCTGCAGAGCATTCAGCTCGTATGCAAGCGATGGACGCAGCAACCAACAATGCAGGTGAGATGGTTAAGAAACTAAGTGTAGCATATAATAAAGCAAGACAAGAAGCGATTACGACTGAACTTATTGAGATTATCAGTGGTATGGAATCGTTGAAATAATAAGGAGAATAGATTTATGACAGGTAAAATAGTACAGGTACTAGGTCCCGTTGTTGATGTTGATTTTACGGATTACCTTCCAGCTATCAACGAAGCATTAGAGACAACAGTTAATGGGCAGAGATTAGTTTTAGAGGTTGCAGCACAGTTAGGTGACAATCGTGTAAGAACGATTGCTATGGATATGACTGAAGGTTTAGTTAGAGGTCAAGAGGTTAAAGCAACAGGAGATGCAATTAAAGTTCCTGTTGGAGAAGAGGTTTTAGG
>JALWNF010000217.1 GCA_026995985.1 Campylobacteraceae bacterium | reverse complement strand
ATAGAAGTGTTAAAGTCTCAAACTACAATACCCTAGAGGAGCTAGAGATAGATGTAACAAATAACCTCTCACTTATCTCTAGTTTTGGAGCAAATGCACCATATATTGGACTGCTTGGAACGGTTTTAGGAATTATTATTACCTTTTATACTATGGGGCAGACAGGGGAGATGGAGGTTAAAGCTATTATGACCTCTTTGGCTTTGGCACTTAAGGCTACTGCTATGGGGCTTGTAGTGGCTATTCCTGCTATTTTTTTCTATAACCACCTTAACCGAAAAGTTGAAGTTATTATGAACAAGTGGATTATCCATAACAAGGAGAAGTAATGCGACGCTCCTCTAAGTTTGAGAGCATTAATGTTGTGCCATTTATTGACATTATGTTGGTACTGTTTGTAATCGTTCTTACTACTGCTTCGTTTATACAGACAGGGGTTATTAAAGTAGACCTACCAACAGGCTCAACCAAGGTTAAAGAGAAACCTAAAAAGGAACTTGCTATCTCTATTAAAAGCAATGGCGATGTATTTTTTGGAAAAATAAAAATAGACCATGATAAAGTAGAAGAGGAGCTGTTGAAACATAATAAAAAGACCCCTATTCAACTCTACTCTGATAAAAATGCTAAGTTTGAAAGTTTTGTTTTTATTTTAGATTTGTTAAAGAAACATGAGTTTGAAGATTTAGGAATAGTTACAAAAAAATGACCCATCAACGCTATATACTCTCTTTTTTGCTCTCTACTCTTATCTCTCTTGTTGTTTGTATGGGAGTTTTTTCTCTATTAGATATAGAAAAAAAGCTACAAGCACCTAAAAAAGAGCATCTTGTTAAGGTTGCCCTTTTGAGTCTGCCTAAACCTGTTAAAAAAGTCGTTCCAAAGCCTATTGAGCCTAAAAAAATTGTGCCTCCTACTCTACCTACTGTTAAAGAGAAGTCAAAGCCTAAACCTATACCAAAGAAGATAGTTAAAAAGCATAAGCCTAAAAAGGAATACAAAAAGATAGTTAAAAAAGTTATTAAAAAACATAAGCCTAAACCCAAAAAGATTATCAAAAAATATAAGCCTAAAAAGGTATACAAAAAGATAGTTAAAAAAGTTACTAAAAAACATAAACCTAAAAAAATTGCTAAAAAAGCAAAGCCTAAACCCCAAAAAGTACATAAAAGAGTTGTAAAAAATAGTAATTTTAAAGAGGCTACTGCTTCTCAACAAATTATAGAAGAGCCTATGCCTATAACTCAGCCAACTATAAAAACAGAACCAAAAGTAATTAAATCTACACCTAAAACTCTTACTACTTCAGCTCACAATGGTAGAGCAAAAAGAGCCTTTTTGCAAAAAGTTCGCAATAAAATTATTGCTAATAAAAAGTACCCAAAAATAGCTCTTAGACGACATATTGAGAGTGATGTAAAGGTACGATTTGACATTACAGCTACAGGACAAGTGAGCAATATTCGCTTTATTAGTGGTAAAAGAGTATTTTACAAAAGTATCAGAACAACTCTAACTAACACCTTTCCTGTAGCAGTTCCATCTAATATGATAGGTCAACTACCTATATATAATGTCTCTGTTGTATTACATTTTAATATTCGTTAAATTAAAAATGTTATAATGTGTTCAAATATTTTAAAGGCTTTATAATGACACATCTATTTAAGAAGACTATAGTACTACTTAATACAACAGATAATATAAAAAATGCTCTACAAAAAGGTGTTAAGTTTTCAAAACAACACAATACTATTTTAGAGGTTTTATTTGTTCATGAAGAACCTCTCTTTGAGCTTCCTGATATATTTAGACTAAAAAGAGAAGAGAATAGCTTAGATAAAGAGAGCATTAAAAAAGAGATTATAAAAGAGCTTTTAGAACTAAACCCAAATGATAAATATGCCATATTTGTATATGTTGATGATACTCTTCATAGACTAGAGACTATTGCAAAAGAGCCAAAAGAGACAGTAGTCATAACACCTTATCAAAAAGAGATTACACCAATGCTCATAGAGGAGACCTCATATGCTTTTTGGGTTTTAAAAGAACCAAAAGAGTATAATAAAATCCTACTACCTACTGACCTAAAGGAGCCTACTATGAAAGCTATTAACTATGCTCTACACATCTTTGAAGGGAGTAGACTCTTTTTAGTTCATGACCATCGATATCTTGTCGATACACTTGCAATTCAAGCTGACTATCTAAATGTTGCTCCTCTAACTTCCCCTATAACTATTGAGTTAAATGAGGAGATTAAAGAGGCACATAAAAAAGAGTTTGAGAACTATCTTAAAGAGTTTGGCATAGAGGGTGATTTTATTGAGGCGAATAGTGAAGTGAGTGAAGATTTAATAGAATATACTAAACAGCATAAGTTTGACCTACTCTTTATGTATCGTAGTGATGAAGAGTTATTTAGCTCTACATCGTTAATTGTAACTTTAATGGAGAACCTTGAAATAGACTTTTTCATTGCTTTTTAAACTTCAATATGAGGAGATAA
>JALWNF010000216.1 GCA_026995985.1 Campylobacteraceae bacterium | reverse complement strand
AAATTTTTTAACAATTAACTTAGGAGACCGAGATGGCTAAAGAAAAATTCGAACGAACAAAACCACATGTTAACATTGGTACTATTGGTCACGTTGACCATGGGAAGACTACATTAACAGCTGCAATAACTGCTGTTCTTGCAACTAAAAATGAATCTCAATTTATGGATTATGATGCAATTGATAATGCTCCAGAGGAGAGAGAAAGAGGGATTACTATTGCTACTTCTCATGTTGAGTATGAAACAGATAAGAGACACTATGCACACGTAGACTGTCCAGGTCACGCAGACTACGTTAAAAACATGATTACTGGTGCTGCTCAAATGGATGGTGCTATTCTTGTTATTGCTGCTACTGATGGACCAATGGCTCAAACTAGAGAACATATTCTTCTCTCTAAACAAGTTGGTGTACCTTACATTGTTGTATTCTTAAATAAAGAAGACCAACTTGATGAAGAAGATAAAGAGGAGATGTTAGAGCTTGTTGAGATGGAAGTTCGTGAGCTTCTTGAAGAGTATGACTTCCCAGGAGATGAGACTCCAATTGTAGCTGGTTCTGCATTCCAAGCACTTGAAGAAGCAAAATCTGGAAAACTTGGTGAGTGGTCAGAAAAAATTCTTAAGCTTATGGATGAAGTAGATAACTATATTCCAGAGCCACAAAGAGAGATAGATAAAGATTTCCTAATGCCAATTGAAGATATCTTTACAATTCAAGGTCGTGGTACTGTTGTAACTGGTAAGATTGATAGAGGTCAAGTTTGTGTTGGTGATGCAGTTGAAATCGTTGGTATTAAAGATAACCAATCAACTGTTGTAACTGGTGTTGAGATGTTCCGTAAAGAGATGGATTGTGGTCAAGCTGGTGATAACTGTGGTGTTCTTATTAGAGGTATTGAGAAGAGTGCAGTAGAAAGAGGTATGGTACTTTGTAAACCAGGTTCAATTACTCCTCACTCTAAGTTTAAAGCTGAAGTTTATATTCTTAAAAAAGAAGAGGGTGGTAGACATACACCATTCTTTAACAACTATAGACCACAATTCTATGTAAGAACAACAGACGTTACTGGTTCAATTACACTTGAAGAGGGTGTAGAGATGGTTATGCCAGGTGATAATGTAACTATTACTGTTGAATTGATTGCTCCGATTGCTCTTGAAAAGGGTACTAAGTTTGCTATCCGTGAAGGTGGTAGAACTGTTGGTGCAGGTGTTGTTTCTGAAATTATAGAGTAAGAGACGCTGTAGAAGGGAGTTCCCTTCTGCTATTTTTTAGGAGAAGCTAAATGAGAGAAAATATTCACTTAGGTTGTGAGAAGTGTACAAGACGTAACTATCATACTACTAAGAACAAAAAGAATACTACTGAAAAGCTTACTTTAAAGAAGTATTGTAAGTGGTGTAAGTGTCATACAATACACAAAGAGATGAAGCTTTAATTAGTTACTAGTTGCTATTTTTAGCTTCTAGTTGTCTACTTATAGGCCAATAGCTCAGTTGGTAGAGCACTGGTCTCCAAAACCAGGTGCCGGGGGTTCGAGTCCCTCTTGGCCTGCCATAATTAAAAGGTAACTATAAAAATGGAAAAATTAATAACATATTTTTCACACGTAAGAGAAGAGATTCAAAAAGTTATATTTCCAACAAAAACACAAGTAAGACAAGCATTTTTTGCAGTTTTTCTAGTTGTAACAGTAATATCAATATTTTTAGCACTTGTTGATTTAATTATGTCATCAATAGTATCAGCAGTGGTAGGTTAGTATGTCATTTCAGTGGTATGCAATTCAAGTCTATTCGGGTTCAGAACAAGCTGTAAAAAAAGGTATAGAACTTTTAGCAGTAGAGAATGGAATTGAGGACCAGATAGAGTCTATTATTGTTCCTACAGAAGAGGTTATTGAGGTAAAAAATGGAGAGAAGAGGATTACTGAACGTGTTCTCTATCCTGGTTATGTCTTTGCTCATGTTAGTCTAGATACATCGCTTTGGCATAAGATTCAATCTTTACCAAAAGTATCTCGTTTTATTGGAGAAGGTAAGACAGCTACACCTCTTTCTGATGCTGATATTAAAGTTATCTTAGATAAGATGGAGAAGAAATCAGCTCCTAGACCTAAGGTTGATTTTGAAGATGGTGAGATGGTTCGTATTATAGATGGCCCATTTGCTAACTTTACAGGAATGGTAGAGGAGTATGACCTAGACCATGGAAAATTGAAACTTAATGTTTCAATTTTTGGTAGAAATACACCTGTAGAGATTCTCTATACTCAAGTAGAAAAGATTATATAGATTTAGTTAATTAGGGGAATGGAGTTTGACTCTGTTTCCCTTTTTTTTATTTTTATATTTTAAAAAAATTTGAATCATCATAATATAATTATTATGATTCAAGTTTTTATTTTTGGAGATTCCTAAATAAACGACTATTTTATCTAAGGAGAAAATAATGGCAAAAAAAGTAACTGAAAAGTTCAAAATGATGATTCCTGCTGGATCAGCCAACCCATCACCGCCAGTAGGACCAGCACTTGGTCAGCGTGGTGTTAATATTATGGAGTTTTGTAAAGCTTTTAATGAGAGAACAAAAGATAAAATGGGCTTTAAAATACCTGTTGAAGTAACAGTCTATTCAGATAGAAGCTTTACATTTGAGACAAAAGAGCCACCAGCATCTGAGCTTATTATGAAAGCAGCTAATATTAAGAGTGGTTCAGATAATCCTCTTAAAAATAAAGTTGCAACACTAACAAGAGCTCAAATTGATGAGATTGTAGAGAAGAAAATTGCAGACTTAAATACAGATGACAAAGAGATGGCAGCAAAAATTATTATGGGTACTTGTCGCTCAATGGGTGTTGAGGTTACTGCATAGTAATACTATTAATTACCACAATTAGTGTGGGAGATTTTATTATCGTTGGAGAGATATATGGCAAAAAAAGTAAGTAAAAAAAGAGCAGCACTTTTAGAAAAGATAGATGTAAATAAAAAATACTCTGTAGATGAGGCAACGGTACTTCTTTCAGAGTTAAAATCAGCTAAGTTTGATGAGACAGTTGAGATAGCACTTAATTTAAATGTAGACCCAAGACATGCAGACCAGATGCTTAGAGGTTCTGTTGTTCTTCCAAATGGAACAGGTAAAAAAGTTAGAGTAGCAGTATTTGCAAAAGATGATAAAGCAGATGAGGCAAAAGCAGCAGGTGCTGATTTAGTTGGTTCTGATGAGTTGATTGAAGCAATTCAAGCAGGAAATATAGATTTTGATACAGTAATTGCAACACCTAATATGATGGGAACACTAGGTAGAGTAGCAAGAATTTTAGGACCAAAAGGTTTAATGCCAAACCCTAAAACAGGAACAGTTACTATGGACGTAGCTAAGGCTGTTGCTGAAGCTAAAGGTGGTAAAGTTAACTTTAGAACAGATAAAAAAGGGAATATTCATGCTGGAATTGGAAAGGTGTCATTTGGTCCAGAGAAAATTAAAGAGAATTTAGAGACTTTTGTAAAAACAATTAATAAAGTTAAACCAGCTTCTGCAAAAGGACGATATATTCTTAATGGAGCATTATCATTAACTATGAGTCCTGCTGTTACGCTTGATACAACTGAACTTCTAGAGATGAAAGCTTAAGCCTAAAGCTTAGGACACAAAGGAGAAATGGGTAGACAAATAGGGGTCAGGTTTAAGCCTGACCCCTATTTGTCTACCCATTTCAACAATTCCTTTTTGTCTTTTCCTTTATGCTTAGCATAAAACGATTTTAGGCTGAAGATAATAGGGGCATAAGCTTAATTAGTATACTTGAAAGAGTATACGTGTCGAGAGACACCCTATTAGAGGTCGAAAGGAGAATAGATGACTAGAAGCGAAAAAGAGGCTATTGTTGCTGAACTATCAACCTCTTTTGCCAATCAGGGTGCTATAATTGTTTGTGATTACAAAGGCATGACTGTTGAAGCATTAGAGGGTGTTAGAGCATTAGCTAGAGAGAATGATGTCAATGTTAGAGTTGTAAAAAATACTCTTGCTAAAATTGCACTTAAAAATGCAAATTGCGATGAGTTAGAACTTCTTAACAACAACATCTTTATCTGGGGTGAAGACCAGATTGCTACTTGTAAAGTAGCTGACAAATCTGCTATTGCTAACAAAGGTAACTTCTCTATAAAAACTGGTGTAATTGAGTCAAAAGTTGCAGATATTGCAACTATTGAAGCAATGGCTAAGTTACCTAGTAGAGAAGAACTTCTTGGTATGCTACTCAATGTTTGGAATGGTCCAATTCGTTCATTTACAATTGGTCTTCAAGCATTGGCAACTAAAAAAGAAGAAGAGGCGTAGGTTTTGTAGATTCGATTTTATCGAACGATTTAAATATTAAAATTATAGAATTATAAAAGGAATTAACTATGGCAACAACTAAAGAAGATGTATTAGAGTTTATCTCAAATTTATCAGTATTGGAGCTTTCTGAGCTTGTAAAAGAGTTTGAAGAGAAGTTTGGTGTATCTGCACAAGCTACTGTAGTTGCAGCAAGTGGAGACACAGGTGGAGCACCAGTTGAAGAGAAAACAGAATTTGATGTTGTTCTTACAGATGCAGGTGCTAAGAAAATTAATGCTATCAAAGTTGTAAGAGCTATTACTGGTCTTGGACTTAAAGAGGCAAAAGCTGCTGTTGAAGAGGTACCAACTACTCTTAAAGAGGGTGTCTCTAAAGAGGAAGCAGAAGAGATTAAAAAACAGATAGAAGAGGCTGGTGCTTCTTGTGAGCTTAAATAGGTCGCTTTTAGTTTATATTTTTCAGATGAGTTTTTCTCATCTGAAATTTTCAATGTTTCAACCCTTTCTTCTACTGAATTAGTAACAGTAGATAAAACAGTGCTCAGGTTATAACTCTTGTACTGCATTAGTAACAGTACAAAATCAACAAAGACAGATTATATTTTATTAAGATATAGCGATAAGCTATTGTGCAATAGTTTTTTTGTATATCTATACATTTATTAATTAACATATAAAGAGGTTTGCCCATGTTAAATACTTTACACTCTGGAAATAGACTTAGAGTCGACTTTTCAAAGACCCCTCAACAGATTCCTGTTCCTAATTTGCTTCAACTTCAACAAAAATCTTATGATGACTTCTTAATGATAGGTGCGAAAAATCGTTCAGAATCGACTATTGAAAAGGTTTTCTCTTCAGTTTTTCCACTTCATGACCATCAAAATAGACTTACTTTAGAATATAAAGGAAGTGATATTGTTCAGCCTAAGTATACAATTCGTGAGTGTATGGAACGTGGATTAACCTACTCTGTTTCACTAAAAATGAATATTGCTCTTACTATATGGAACAGAGATGAGAAGACAGGTGAAAAGCTAGACCCAAAAGAGATAAAAGAACAAGCCGTTTATGTAAGAGATATTCCTCTTATGACTGATAGAACATCATTTATTATCAATGGTGTTGAGAGAGTTGTTGTAAACCAGCTTCACCGAAGTCCAGGAGTTATTTTTAAAGAGGAGGAGGCAACAACAGTTGCAAATAAACTAATCTACTCTGCACAGATTATTCCAGATAGAGGTTCATGGTTATACTTTGAGTATGATGCAAAAGATATTCTATATGCAAGAATTAATAAAAGAAGAAAAATTCCTGTGACAATTCTCTTTAGAGCATTAGACTACTCTAAAGAGGATATTATGAAACTCTTTTATACCTCTAAAGAGATTTTTGTAAAAGACAACCGTTTTGTTACTAGATTTTCAGTTAAAGATTTTGTAGGTCGTGCTCCTTATGAGGTAAGAGATTTAGATGGGAATGTAATTCTTGCTGCTTCAAAGCGATTAACTAAGAAAAAGGCTCAGAAATTAGTTGATGAAGGGTTAGAGTGGGTAGAGTACCCTATTGAAGTTCTTGCTGAGAGGCATCTTGCTCGTCCGATTATTGACCAAGAGAGTGGGGAAGTTCTATTTGATGTTGTTACTCAGATGGATGAGCTTAAACTTAAAAAGGTTATTGAGGCTGGAGTTGAGTCATTTCATATTGCTGATGATTTAGCTGATGGAGTTGATGATTCAATTATTAAGTCATTTATTGCAGACCAAGAGTCGCTTAGACTACTTAAACAGACAGAAGAGATTGAAGATGAGAATGATTTGGCTGTTATTCGTATCTATAAAGTTATGAGACCAGGTGAACCAGTAACTGTTGAGGCTGCAAGAGTATTTTTTAAACAGCTCTTCTTTGATCCAGAGCGTTATGATTTAACTAAAGTTGGTCGAATGAAGATGAACCATAAATTAGGGCTTGATATTCCTGATTATGTTACTGTGTTAACTTCAGAAGATATTATAAATACTGTAAAATATCTCTCAAAAGTTAAAAATGGTTCAGGTCATATTGATGACAGAGACCACTTAGGTAATAGAAGAATTAGGGCTATTGGTGAGCTACTTGGTAATGAACTATATAATGGTCTTACAAAGATGCAAAAGGCTATTAGAGATAAGATGACAACAATATCTGGTAATCTTGATGAACTTATGCCTCATGACCTAATTAATTCTAAGATGATTACTAATACTATTTTAGAGTTCTTCTCATCTGGTCAGTTATCTCAATTTATGGATCAAACAAACCCTCTTTCAGAAGTAACGCATAAAAGAAGACTGTCAGCTTTAGGTGAGGGTGGTCTTGTAAAGGAGCGTGCTGGTTTTGAAGTTCGTGATGTTCACCCAACCCATTATGGTCGTATCTGTCCTATTGAGACACCAGAGGGACAAAATATTGGTCTTATTAATACACTTGCTACTTATGCCAAGGTAAATGAGCTTGGATTTATTGAGGCTCCTTATAATAAAGTTGTTGATGGTGTAATTCAAGATGAGATTGTCTACTTAACTGCAACGCAAGAGGAGGATTTAGTTATTGCTCCTGCTTCTACAAAAGTGGTCGATAGAAAAATTGTAGATGAGTTAATTGAGACAAGATGTAATGGGGAGATTGTTCTTAATGAGACAAAAAAAGTAAGTCTTATTGATATTGCACCTTTAATGGTTTCTGGTTCTGCTGCTGCACTTATCCCTTTCTTAGAACATGATGATGCTAACCGTGCATTAATGGGTTCAAATATGCAGCGTCAAGCTGTACCACTACTTAGAACAGAGGCTCCATTTGTTGGTACAGGTATGGAGTCTGTTATGTCTCGTGATGCTTGGGAGTCTGTTAAAGCAAAACGTGCAGGTAGAGTAGAGAAGGTTGATTCTAAAAATATCTATATTTTAGGTGAAGATGATGGTGGTGTATTTATTGACCACTATCCAATGGAAAAGAATATGCGTACTAATCAAAATACAACCTTTTCACAGACACCAATAGTAAAGCTTGGTGATATGGTTGAAGCAGGTCAAGTAATTGCTGATGGTCCAAATATGGATATGGGTGAACTTGCACTTGGTAAAAATATGCGTGTTGCCTTTATGCCTTGGTATGGATATAACTATGAAGATGCAATTATTATCTCTGAAAAAATTTTAAGAGAAGATACCTTTACATCTGTTCATACTTATGAAGTTGAAGTTGAAGCTAGAGAGCTTAAACATGGAACAGAGGAGATTACAAGAGATATTCAAAATATTCGTGAAGATGAGCTCTCTCATTTAGATGACTCTGGTATTGTTAAGATAGGAACTCATGTTCGTCCAGGAATGATTTTGGTAGGTAAAGTCTCTCCAAAAGGTGAGATTAAACCAACTCCTGAAGAGCGTCTACTTAGAGCTATTTTTGGAGATAAAGCAGGACATGTTGTAAATAAATCTCTCTACTGTAAAGCCTCTATGGAGGGTGTTGTTGTTGACATTAAAGTATTCATTAAAAAGGGTCAAGAGAAAGATAAAAGAGCTATTCAATCTTATGAAGAGGAGAAGGCTAGACTTGATGCTGAACACCATGATAAGCTCTTAATGATAGATAAAGAGGAGCGTCTTAGAATTGCTAAACTACTTTCTGAGTCTGTTTTAGTTTCAGATGTAACTGTTGCAGATGTTAACTATAAAGCTGGTGAGCGTATACCTTTAGAGGTAGTTAAAGAGGTAAACCGTTTTGCACTAAAAGCTGTTGTTCAGGCATATGACAATAAAGTTCAGTCTGAATATAACTCAACTAAGAACTATTTCCAAAGACAGAAGAAAAAACTAAAAGATGCCCATGAAGAGAAGCTTCACATCTTAGAGAAAGATGATATTCTTCCAAATGGTGTAACTAAGTTAGTTAAGATTTATATTGCGACTAAACGTAAGTTAAAGGTTGGAGATAAGATGGCTGGTCGTCACGGGAATAAGGGTATTGTATCTAATATCGTTCCTGAGATAGATATGCCATATATGAAAGATGGAAGAACAATAGATATTATATTAAATCCTCTAGGGGTACCATCTCGTATGAATATTGGTCAGATTCTTGAAGTGCACTTAGGAATGATTGCTAAAGAGCTTGGTGACCAAATTCAAGCAATGTTTGATGAGCATAAAGATACACTAGTTAGTGACCTTAGAGCTAAAATGACAGAGATTGCAGATGTTGCTAAGCTTATGAATGCTAAAGAGACGCTAGAAAAACTCTCAGATGAGGAGTTATTAGAGTATGCAAGAGATTGGGCAAAAGGGGTAAAGTTTGCAACTCCTGTCTTTGAAGGGGTCAACTATGAGGAGTTTGATAAACTATTTGAATTAGCTAAACTAGATAGTGATGGTAAAGTAGAACTTTATGATGGAAAAACAGGTGAGAAGATGTTAGAGCGTGTAAATGTTGGATATATGTATATGCTTAAACTTCACCACCTAGTTGATGAGAAAGTTCATGCACGTTCAACAGGTCCATACTCTCTTGTAACACAACAGCCTGTTGGT
The DNA here is from genome assembly GCA_026995985.1 of Campylobacteraceae bacterium. Taxonomy (GTDB): domain Bacteria; phylum Campylobacterota; class Campylobacteria; order Campylobacterales; family Sulfurovaceae; genus UBA1140. The sequence continues at coordinate 1,815 of JALWNF010000216.1, read as the reverse complement.
GGTAAAGCACTCTTTGGAGGACAGAGATTTGGAGAGATGGAAGTTTGGGCACTGGAGGCTTACGGTGCATCACATACTCTTAAAGAGATGTTAACTATTAAATCCGATGATGTAGATGGTCGTACACGTGCTTATAGAGCAATTACTAGAGGTGAGAGTGTTCCAGAGTCTGGTGTACCTGAGACAATGTTCGTTCTTACAAAAGAGTTACAAGCACTTGGTCTTGATGTAGATTTATATGAAAAGAAAAAAGAGGTAGAAGCGTAATGAGTGATTTTTTAGATAATTTAGTACCTATTGACTTAACCAAAGAGGAGCGTCCAAGAGATATTTTAGCTATGCAACTTAGAGTTGCAAGTCCTGAAAAGATACTCTCTTGGTCTTATGGTGAGGTAAAAAAACCAGAGACAATTAACTACCGTACCTTAAAACCTGAAAGAGATGGACTCTTTTGTGCAAAGACTTTTGGACCTGTAAGAGATTATGAGTGTCTTTGTGGTAAGTACAAAAAGATGCGTTACAAAGGTGTAGTTTGTGAGAAGTGTGGTGTTGAAGTAACTACCTCTAAGGTAAGAAGAAATAGAATGGGACATATTGACCTTGTTGCTCCTGTTGCTCACATTTGGTATGTAAGTTCACTACCTTCAAGAATAGGAACACTTCTTGGTGTTAAGATGAAAGACCTTGAGCGTGTACTCTACTATGAAGCTTATATTGTAAAAGATCCTGGTGGGGCTTGTTATGATTCTGAGGGACAGACTCCTTTAGCTAAGTATGATGTTCTAAATGAAGAGCAGTATCAGTCAATCTCTAGCCGTTTTGAAGGTTCTGGTCTTGATGCTAGAATGGGTGGTGAGATTGTTAAAGAGCTTTTAGAGGAGCTTGACCTTGTTGATATGTTTGCTAAACTTAAAGAGGAGATTCAAGCAACAAAATCAGAGGCTAAGAAGAAGACTATTGTTAAGCGACTAAAGGTGATTGAATCCTTTTTAGAGTCTGGAAATAGACCTGAGTGGATGATGCTTACTGTTCTTCCTGTTATGCCACCTGACCTTAGACCTCTTGTAAGTCTCGATGGTGGTAAGTTTGCAGTCTCTGATGTTAATGATTTATACAGAAGAGTTATTAACAGAAACCAAAGACTTAAAAGGCTTGTAGAGCTTGATGCACCAGAGATTATTGTACGTAATGAGAAGAGAATGCTTCAAGAGGCTGTTGATGCTCTCTTTGATAATGGACGAAGAGGTAACTCTGTAAAGGGTGCAAATAAAAGACCACTTAAATCTCTTTCAGAGATAATTAAAGGGAAACAGGGACGATTTAGACAGAACCTACTTGGTAAACGTGTTGACTTCTCTGGGCGTAGTGTTATTGTTGTTGGACCTAACCTTAAGATGGATGAGTGTGGATTGCCAAAGATTATGGCACTTGAGCTCTTTAAACCACACGTTATGGCAAAACTTGAAGAGCGTGGTTATGCAACAACACTTAAACAAGCTAAAAAGATGATTGAGACAAAGCAAAATGAAGTTTGGGAGTGTCTTGAAGAGGTGGTTGATGGTCACCCTGTACTCCTTAACCGTGCACCAACACTTCACAAGTTATCAATCCAAGCATTTCACCCAAAACTCATCGATGGAAAAGCAATTCAACTACACCCTCTAGTCTGTGCTGCATTTAATGCTGATTTCGATGGTGACCAGATGGCTGTTCATGTGCCTCTTTCAGATGAAGCGATTGCAGAGGCTAAGATTTTAATGTTAGCTTCAATGAATATTCTGCTTCCTGCATCGGGTAAAGCGATTGCTGTACCTT